>JABHWX010000107.1 GCA_018657585.1 Phycisphaerae bacterium | reverse complement strand
CAGAAACATTTGAACCAAATTGGTCACCTTATCTCTGCGGCGTCTCAGATACAAGTAACGATATCAATGGTTGGCCAACAGTATGTGGTGATTGGATGTGGAGACGCCCAGCTCTCGTGCAGGACGATTACGGTAACTCGGGTGAGTTCTACTCACAATCGGTTCGTGGTGCAATCAATATTTTTGGTACTCCAAACACGGAAGTCCTTGGTGGGCACGGTGCGCCTCTTACTGAATACTGGACTGATACGCAATTTAAACCAGCCCCCGAATGTATTCCAGTTCCTGGAATTCCGTACAACTTAGAAAGGTACCCCCCAATCGATGGCGCATTGCCCGGCAGCGAACCAGACGGCGATACTTGCGATTCTGAGGACGATTGGAATACTCCTGTGATGTTAATTACTGCAGGAGAGCGCCAGTATCCAATGTGGACGGGTGCACCTGATGATCGTCCAAAGGGGGAGTATTACTGGGATTGTATGTTCAGAAGATACGCAGGCAGAGTACAGGTTGCCATTTTTGTCTATCGCGTTATTGATCCAACCCAAGATGGCTCGTACACCATTGATACCCAAGGATTAGCAGCCCCAAACTTTCCCATTCGAACTAATCTCGCTAGCGAGACCTCAACAGGGTCGTGGAATGCAATCCTTGGAAGCGAAGCCCTTTCAGGATCTGAACAAGATGATCCTACTCAGCAAGCAGGGCAGTGGCAGTTTCCGGGTCAATGGATTGTTGATCAGAATGGAAATATTCACCGTGTGCAACGCGGTCGACGTCGAATGAACAACTCAAATCCAGTTTTGCTATCGGCAAGCCCGTCTGAACTGATGGTCTTCCCAGACTCCTCAGGTAGCCTTGAGGGTGTCAACGTTAACTGGTGGGACAAAGGCGCGACGAATGACCTTCAAGATGGCATTGTTGACTATGGAGTTGTTACAGATATCTGGTATGTACCAACATCAGATTCCAGAGGTCGTAAGATTGTCCCTGTATATGCAATTGTGGAGGATCTGTGATGCTTCCAAATTGCAATACTCAAAAGGGTTTTACACTCTTGGAACTCATGGTTGCAGTGGTCGTATTACTTGCCGTGATGATTTCAGTAGGTCGAATCTTTAGTACAACGAGCGATATCTCTGCATCTGGTCGCGCTATTTCGGAAACTCTTCAGCAAGGTGTTGCAATGGAACAGCAACTTCGTCAAGACATAGCGCAAGTCTCTCGAGAGGGATTTTTTGCAATTCGAAGTGTTGCGGTATCCAATGATTTTAAGGGCGAGTTTTTACTTCTCGACGATTCGCTTCCGGCAGAGGATTTGATTCGATTTGACCAACTTGTGTTTTTTACTGACGGTATTGCAACGCCAATGCTGAATACTGTAAACACAGATTTTGCAGGGCAAGGTCTTGCTTCGATGGTCTATTACGGACATGGTGTTCGGTTTTCTCAACTTGAAGGTCATGGCGAAGGGGCCAATAACTTTGATGAATCAAACGATCCAATCCTTGTAAATAACCCGACTGGGTTAGTTGCACCGTGGTACGACGGTATTGTAGAAGTGGAAACGCGTAAATATACGGACAGCCAAAATGCGGGCGATCCAGATGAACGGTTCACAATAGTTGCAAATGGTTTTTACGCAAATGGTTCGCAGGGTCTTCCAAATGATTGGACACTTTGTAGGCAAGCAATCATTCTTGGAGATGATGATTTCAATCCACCAGACGCTATTCAAAAAACGACCTACATGGGAAAAGGGGTTTCATCGCACACGATTTTTCCGTGGGATCCTCGCATTGGAGGAAACAACTTATATCCTCATGTGCAACATGGACGAGTCGATATTGCAGCAACACAACTCGACGATATTCGGCAAAGTGTATTGCAAGAAGTTGAATTTACAGGTGACCCAAATCGGACATGGCGTGGTGCCGCAACAAATATTGATCAGCAAGAATTGATTTCGTCATTATTTTACTGGCCAAGAGTAGAACCATACCCACCTACTGCGATTCGATATGACCAAGCTCTTATGATGGCATCACTTGCTGAGGGCTGTGTTTCATTTAAAATTGAGTGGACGTACGACGAGGGTGTTGGCGAAGCTACAGATGCTAACCATCGTTGGTTCACTGGCTATGACTATGATTATGCGCTTCCACAGCCGTGGTTTGGCGATGCGTGGGTGAGCAGTGATCTAGGCGACCCGTATGCAATTACCTTTGATTCGCTCACTCGGTTTACTTCTCTAGCAAATGACGGAAGTATTCCGCACGTGCCTGCTTGGTCAATCGACCCAACAATAATCGAGCCGACATTTTCTTTTGGAGATGGGCATCCCGTTGCTCCAGTTCCTACATTTGATGGAAGTACAGGTAAATTGCATGAGTACTGGGCAATGTTCGGCTACAACGCTAACACTCCTTTCTTTGAAAACGAGATAGATTTCTTGAATGACAATGTGAATGCCGATACCGATATGGACGATGGTCTTTCGCCGGGCAATCCAACGTGGCGTTACACGCCGTGGCCAAGTGCATTGCGAATAACAATGCGACTTCTTGATCGAGATAATCGGTTGGGCGCGGGTTGGACCTACCAATTTGTAGTCGATTTGCCGGAGCAAAAACAATGAGTATGAATGGTCATCGAAGCGCACATTATCGCGGCAACGCACTTATCCTTGTAGTGGGAATTTTGGTGTTGCTTGTTCTGGTAGCAACTGCTTTTATTACAAAAACACAAAGTGGTAGAGCTACAGCTGTTGCGCAACGAGATGCTTCCCTTCTTCACGATAGATCAAATACTGTCCACAAAGAAATAGCAGACGAAATTGCGCAAGCACTTTTTGTCAAAGAAGTGGCAGCGACATTTGGGGAAGCCACAGATAGTGCGAATACCAGAAAGCGCATTCCCACTCTGGATGCACCCAGATATGGTCACGATGAAAGACACCCCT
>JABHWX010000106.1 GCA_018657585.1 Phycisphaerae bacterium | reverse complement strand
TTGCACCATCTTCTACGGTCCACGTGCCACCGCCAACGGGTTGCATTCCGGTGAGTGTTTTTCCATCGAACAACGTAGTGACTTCAAGTTCGGAAGAATACGTATTGCTCCACTCTGTAATAGTTGCGTTTCGCCACTGCACTTTGCTGTTTCCGGAATGAATCTGAAAACCGATATAGCCAGATAGATCCATGAAATCAAGAAAGTTCGTTGTTGTTTTGCCGTTTACTTTCGCTTTGATACGGGGACCGACGCACCATATTTCGTATGTGTTCCACTTCTCCAAGTTGAATGCATCGCGTACATTTTCATTTGGCGGTTGAAGCCATGCTCTTCTTCCTTCGTCGTATAAGCCGCCAGACCATGCACGTTCAGATGGGTCAGCTTCGATTTGATACCCAGTGAGTCTGTTGCCGATGTCATGCGAACGAACTTGAATCCCAGAGTTACCGCGTATGATTTTTACATCCACTTTTAGGTAGAAATCGCTGTACGCTTTGTCGCTGGTTAAAAATGAATTGCGACGTTCATTTCCTTCCCCAGTAAGTACGCCATCATTGAGCGTATACGAAATTTGCGGGCCTACAATATGCCAACCCTCTAAAGAATCATTTGGAAATAGCTCAGTTTCGCCAGCAAAACTAAACGAACTAAAAGCAAGTAAGGTAATAAATGTTTTGAAGGCCATAGTGCTTCCTTGTGTTTCGGGGGTGTATGATTTTAGAGCCCATTTAATTGTACTTCAATCTCCTATTATTGAATATAAAGCTAAGCACTTTCAAAAAATAGTACCACATACGTATTCAGCAACCTTCATGATGACATGCAAACACTTACTGTTGAGAATTATTTATTATTTATGACTGAATAGGCAAATTGATCTTTGTGACTTGATATATAGTGTGCCTACTACTTCATGAAAGGAATACAACATGAAAACAATTATTACAACAACTCTAGCAACGGTACTTTTAATAGGCCTAGTTGGATGTCAAAAGACAAATCCGAACGAGCCAAAAACTTGGGACAATGCTACCGAGCGACTCGGTAGTGGTACAGATGATGCTGCGCAAGGACCTATAAACGCAGTGAAAGCAACCGGGTCTGCAATCAAATCTGGCGCAGAAGCAGTCGGTAATGTCTTCACTGGAGAAGATAAAAAAGAATAACGTTATTCAAACAAAAAAAGCCCGTGTGTGAACACGGGCTTTTTTAATACAGTTATTTACACTACTCACAATTTCCCCACGGGCCAATGATCAATAGTAGGTCATGAACATGTACAACAAAGCCGTCGTTTGTATTTAGTAGGAATATTCCACCCAATTAGAATGGAATATTGGTCTGCGTGCTAGAAAGAGTAATTGGATATAGTATCAATAGCCCAAATTACAAGTAACTCCTAATTTACTTGTACGGGTAAATATCGACAAAGTTAGGTCTTGGGGCCTTCAAGCAGAGTCATGACGGAACAGGTGTATGGATAAGCGCAGAATCAACTATACTATAGGGCTAGCAGAAGTACATTCACCATGAAATTAGCAGATAAAAAATCACCAGAAGTGGATACAAATGTAACCATTAAAGACATCGATGTGTCGCAAGAAACGGCTGCATCGAACCCTCATCGTGCCCACTCAACTGGCACCATGTCGAAACTAAAGATTGTAAACCTCGTAGCAATTGCAACACCCTTCATAGGTTTCATTGCCGCAGTTTCTTTTTTTTGGGGAACATTGTTTAATGGGACACAGCTTGCGATTTTTGGTTTCATGTACTTCACCACAACGTTGGGCGTAACAATTGGTTATCACAGACTTTTTACACACAGCAGTTTTAAAACTTCAAGACTCGTTACAGGATTGCTTGCGGCTTTCGGTTCGATGGCAGTCGAAGGTCCAGTGCTCCAATGGGTTGCAAATCACCGCAGGCACCATCAGTTTAGTGATGAAGAAGGGGATCCCCATTCACCACATTTGCATGGTGATGGAATGATGGAAGTCTTGAAAGGCATGTGGCATTCACATGTTGGTTGGATGCTCACTCCAAGTTTTAACGGTTCCATGCGGTACATTGGCGATTTACGAAAAGACCCACTTGTTCGTCGCATGAGTAAACT
>JABHWX010000105.1 GCA_018657585.1 Phycisphaerae bacterium | reverse complement strand
TTCCAAACTCCGTTCACCAGTGGTCCAAACCCCTTGTCTTTCAGAATGTATGGAAAGAAATGGTCAACGTGGGCAATGTTAGGGCTGTTTTGCCGGATCGAAATTATGTCAAAACAGAAGAAGCACTTCCCTTTCTGATAACCATTTAGAGCATTCCTGCTGGACGTAACGGCTTTACGCCTGTTGTTCTTGTTGATGACAAACTCACCAGAGCCTGCTTCATGTTCAACAGCGATAACGTTACGTGACAGATTCAATTCCCAAGCTGTTTCAACCAGTCTCCATCTTGATTCAATTTCTGGGATCAGATCGGCACCACTTCTTTCAGCTACCAACGTTCTCAGTTCGTCTGTGAGTCTGATCCCGTTGCCTGAATTTCTTTCGTCAACATAGAAGCGTTTACCAATCTCCTGCCCATTAACAATGTGGAACCTGTCAATAACATCGTTGAAAGCATTCTTGGTGGTGAAAGAAATCAATTCGTCTTTAGAAACTTCATTGACGTTGAACTTTTCGCATAAATCAAAGTAACGAACTTTTCCGTTCCGTGTGCTCTGTTTGGGAGAATGGGCTACGTGCTCCGCAACATGTGCGGAGAAATGCTCAGCTAACTTTTCAGTTGGAATGAGGTCGTCTGAACTTGCGGCCAATTCGATCAAGGACTTTCCCAGAGCAAACTTGTAAGAGGCTACATTTGCTCCAAACAAAATTACGCCACGATAATAGTTCTCTAGCTTTGGCTCTATGAGATGGAACTCTGTCATTAATCTCTTTCAAATGTGGCTTGTCTGCTAGAGTTTATCTTAAGCTACATTGCTATCAAGTAACCGTGGACAACTACGGTTACACACAACAAATGGAGGTATTGAACATGAGTGGGACACTAGCAACCGAGGAATCAGTGATATTTGCCGCATGTATTTCAGCGGCGGCTGAACTCCATAAAGATGAATTACGTAACGGCAATGAAGACAATGGGAAGCTGGCAAGGCTTGCTATTGAGTATTACGAGGAAGCGATGGCTGTTTGGGTTGCAGGTGACGACTAACCAGCTTCAATGCTGACGTTACCATTGATCTAATGCGGATGAATGTGGATGGGAGGCTGTGAACTCTTCCTTCCACCCCTTCGTTGGGGGCAGGTGTTCCCATATACCACCATGACAGAAGCAAGGGCTGATTTACCAATTTAATCAAACAAACAAATCAATGTCCTGTGGAGTTTACAAGTGAACGAAGGTGCTCATCCCATACGATGAGTGCGTTAGTGCGTTCTTCAAGGTACTCGTGCTTCTGATACACGGCAGCAACACCTGAGATGGTCCCTGATTGATGGTTCAAAATCTTGTCTGCGATATGGGGAGCGATTCCAATCTTAGCCAATCCACTTGTAACTGTTCTTCTAATGTCATGAATGCGCCAGTTATCCACTCCACTATGTTCATCAAGCCGCTTCTTGGACTTAGAGAAACCACTAAACGGAGTCTTGCCGTTTGAAGTGAAAACATAATTCCCGGCATTTGGAATTTTGCCAATGACGGCCTTGGCATGCTCTGTCAGGTGGACAAGATGCGGTTTCCCGTTCTTGGTTCTTTCTCCCGGGATTGTCCATGTTGAAGTTTCCAAATCCAATTCGTTCCAAGTTATTTCTGAAACTTCATTTCTGCGTTGTGCTGTCAGGATCAACAACTGGATAATACCTCCAAAGGGTCCACCCATTTGTTCCGCTGTTTTGAATGCTGAAACAAGTTCATCATCGCTGAGAACACGATCACGGGATTTCTCTCTCTGAGGTGCAACAACACCGTCGCAAGGTGACGCTGTAATTATTCCCCGTGACAGACACCAGCTAAACAGCTTGCGTACAGCTGCAAGGGTTCTGTTAGCCATAATCGGAGAACCTCTGTCTACAGCTGCATCAAGCAGATCGTTTACGTCACGCTTTCCAATCTGGTGAACGCTTCGTTTGCCCCATGCTGGCAGAACATCACGTTTCAGGATTCTTGTTGTCTCGTCCACGGTGCGATTTTGTGAAGCATGTTTAGTAAGGAAGTCCTCTGCAATCTCCGCAAAGTTGTCCGATG
>JABHWX010000104.1 GCA_018657585.1 Phycisphaerae bacterium | reverse complement strand
GCCTTCACCACAAAGTACGAGTGCAAGATGTGCAAGTGGGGCAAGATCACCTGACGCTCCCACAGAACCCCTTGAAGGAATGACCGGAGTAACTCCTTTGTTCAACATTTCTGCAATGCATTGTGCAACTTCAGGACGAGCACCGCTCATTCCACGACAAAGACTAGCAGCTAGAAGCACCATCATACCTCGGACAATTTCTTCCTCGAGCGGTTCACCAACACCGGCTGCGTGCGAGCGTAACAGGTTCATCTGGAGTTCTTCCAGTTTTTCTTGATCGATTCGAGTTGTAGAGAGTGCGCCGAATCCAGTGTTGATGCTGTATGTTGCTTTTCCTGATGTAGCGACATTGCGAACCACCTCGCGTGCAGATTGCATTAATTCAATCGCAACAGGGCCAATTTCTACAGTTCCCTTTTTACGTGCGATCCCTGTAACTTGCGGACCCGATAATGGACCGCCATCTAATATGAGTACTTCTTGTTCCATCCGCACATTCTAGGGTCATGTCAAGAGTCAGGTACAGGACCTGACCCTATCCCCCGGACTTCCCCCGGAAATCCCCACTGACTTCCGTGCTAGGATACACAAATGTACGCTTGGATTCGCAGAGCAATTATTCTTATAGCAACAGGTTTTGTTGGACTCGTTGGTGCTTGGCAGGCAGAAACCCTCGTTTCAGCAAGGGGAGCCATTGGCCCAACTATTCTGCAATCGATCCACCCAGTTTCATCGCTTATGGCCGTGTTTATTACGATTGGTGTTGGCTCGATTGTAGGAGCAGGTGTTGCTCGAATCTCTAGCACCACAACTGGAATGTTTGTTTTTGGCTTTTCTCTCTTTGCCATGGCAATGAAACTAGAAGGTGTGACAGAATTTGTATTCAGCGGGGGAAATTTTCATATCTTGATCTTTGAATCTGCCCTTCTTTGTGTACTCGTTCTTCTTGGTACTTTGGTTGTATTTGGAATTGGGGGGCCTACCCAGTGCATGCCTTGTGACAATACTGAAAGGGGGCTTGCAAAGTTCGGAAAGACACTCTTGATTTCTCTAGCGATGCTTCCTGTTATCTGGCTTATTGCAACCACGCCCGCAAAAGGTCAGGTTCTTGGCGCCTCCGCTCTTGGAGGTCTGTTGGTGGGTTTTCTATTCCGCCATTTTTTGCATTCTTCTCAACCAATTTTGCTTTTTGCTTTGCCAATTGCGATTGGGGGTTTAGGCTACCTCATTGGGATAACTGTAGGGCAGAGCGATATTGCGGCGCTCAATCAACAAAGCATTTCTCGATTACTTCTTCCAATGCCATTGGAGTATGCCGCTGGTACCATCATAGGGATAGCGATTGTTCTAGGATGGACATCGTCAGTTCCAGAAAATACAGGCGCAGAAACTAGCAAAAAAAGGCTGCAGTAAAGGTATCATGCACCGTCTATGGCACGCTTACATGAATACCAAGGAAAGCAACTTTTAGAGGGAGCAGGGCTTGCAGTTCCCAAGGGTAAAGTTGCAAGAACACCCGAAGAAGTTTTTGATATTGCGAAAGAACTCGGTGGAAACGTTGTAGTGAAAGTGCAAGCATGGGTAACAGGTCGCAAGGCACTTGGCGGGGTTGCACTTGTGCATACTGCTGAAGAAGCGATGGCAGCGGCACAGGATATGTTCAACCTGACTTTTGGCAACTTCCCAGTAGAAGAACTGCTTGTTGAAGAATTACTTGATATTCAAGACGAGTTTTTTGTTTCCCTCACTATCGATGATGCAAACCAAGCGCCTTTGCTATTGCTTGACTGTGAAGGCGGCAGTGGTATCGAAGATAGGGCAGATTCAGTGGCGAGAATTCCTGTTACAGCAGACGGGGAGATATCACGGGAAACATTACTTGAAGTCACAAAAGATGAAGCAGTTGTCGATGCGATAGTAAAAATCGTTCAAACAGCAAGGCAACATGAGGCCCGTTCAATGGAAGTCAATCCTCTTGTGCGCTTAACGGATGGTTCTATTGTTGCCGCAGATTGCAGAGTCACCATAGATGATTACGCTGTCTTTAGACATGATGATTTAGGCATAGACATCGCGCGGGAACTCGATCACCCCCCAACTAGACTTGAACAACTTGCATACGATATTGAACAAGAAGATCATCGCGGCACATTTTATTTTGCAAAGTTGCCAAGTGAGGGTTGGGAAAACACAAAAGGTTTGATTGCCTTTCACGGAGCAGGTGGCGGTGGTTCGATGATGTCGATGGATGCTGTTTCAAACGAGGGCTTTACCCTTGCAAACTTTACAGACACAAGTGGCAATCCTTCAGTTGCAAAGGTTTACCAAGCGGCACGAATTATTCTGTCTCAGCCAAACCTTCGGGGGTACTTTGGCAGTGGTTCTGGTGTTGCTTCCCAAGAACAATACCACTCCGCCTACGGTCTTGCCAAAGCATTTATTGAAATGAAGATGGCGATTCCGGCAGTCATCCGACTTGGCGGCAATAGTGAAGACCGTGCAATCGATATTTTGGAAGATGCTTGTAGCGATTTACCGGCACCTGTTCGGGGATTTAAGAAAGATGACACCCCCGGAAAGTGCGCAGGGTTATTTTCACAACTTGTTGAAGAGACCAGCAACACTAATGATTCGATGACAAGGCATACACCTGAATATGTTGGTTCGCAGGATGCTTCTAGTTTTCCAATCAAATACGGCACGCTCTGGATTGACAATGTTTCGCCGGAAGTGGCAGAAATAGTTGTTAACAACAGCAACGGTCTTCTAGAAGTGAATGAGTCAGGTCAGCCAGAGCCGACAGAAGATATTACAGATAAAGACAGCGATTTAATTGCGTGCGAGATTGAATGCTTGCGTGCGGGCCATCCAGCTGTTTTTGTAGATATGCCTGTGAAAGGTCTTGAGTAATGGCAGTAATTATTGATCAAAATAAG
>JABHWX010000103.1 GCA_018657585.1 Phycisphaerae bacterium | reverse complement strand
TCCTATTGCGGGCGCTGGCGACGAATGCTCAGGAGCATTAATTGCATCAAATGGAGCAAACCCATTTGAAACAGTAACTGCTACACCAAGCTCACCTGAGCCAGATGAAACACAATGTTCTGGCACTTTTCTAGACTGGATGGGCTCTGCAGATATATGGTTCAGATACACAGCAACAATCTCTGGTCTTACTCACTTTACCACTTGTGATAGTACTAGTTACGACACCTCAATGGTTCTATATGAAGGATCTTGTGACAACCAAGTAGCCTGCAATGGCGACGGGTCTGGCGATACTGGCTGTCAGTCCTATCACTCTGAAATTGACTACTCAGTGCAAGCCGGTTCAACGTATTACATCCGTATTGGCGGTTGGCAAGCAGCAACTGGCTCAGGAACGCTCACTATCAATTAAGTTACCGAAAAAGTTGGTATGATTACTACCATGAAATATTTGCTCACAACCGTATTGCTTATTTCTTGCAACAGTTATGCAGGGAACATCCGTGTTCCAAAAGAGATGCCAACTATCATGGATGCTGTCAACAGCGCCATCAATGGCGATACCATTTTGGTATCACCAGGAGTTTACAACGAAACAATAAACTTACGTGGCAAGGCAGTTACTATTGAATCTACGAACGGAAGAAATGCCACAACGATTGACGCTAACGGACTTGGTCCATGCGCCATGTTCATCACAGAAGAAACTAATAAGACTGTACTGCGTGGCTTTACCCTTACGGGCGGCATAGGTGCAATACACGAAGGCGGGCGTTTCGGTGGTGGCATATTTCTCTATGGCAGTAGCCCAACTATAGAAGATTGTGCAATCATAAATAACCATGCAGAATGGGGCGGCGGCGTGCACAATTTGGGTAGCAGCGCAATCTTTCGCAATTGCTTATTCGAAGGGAACGTTGCCATCTACAACGGAGGTGGTATGCGCAGCCATGAGTGGAGCGAACCTGTTATTGAAAACTGTACATTCACCGATAACATTGCACAGTTTGGCGGTGGCCTTGATTTTGCAGCCGATAGTATTCCAGAAATTTATAATTCTGTTATTTCCGGCAATGGGGCAAACATTCGCGGAGGAGCGATCTTTGTTGGTTGCGACTGCTCTTCTCCTAACATTTCTAACACAACAATTTGCTGGAATGTTCCTGAACATATTGTTGGCGGGTGGAATGACAACGGAGGCAATGAGGTCTGCACTGTTTGTGAAGCAGACATAACTCGTGATGGCATAGTTGATGTTATGGATATTTTAGACATCATAAATGCATGGGGACCAGGTGCATGCATTCAAGATATTACTGGGGAAGGTGGCGTTGACGTAAACGACCTACTGGTTGTCATTGGTTCTTGGGGCGCTTGCGAATAATAACGTCAGACACAACACTACAAGACCAACTTCCATATTTTTTCTCCTCTGAAATTTTTTTCTTGAACAGTGTGCCAGTCACTCTCATACGATACACGTAGGAATGAAATAATACGTCCTAAATCATTGCTTATCGTAATCCGATAGATTCACATGCACTCCGCGGATGTAGGGAGATTGTCCTTTTTCCCAATGCCCGTACGTTGCTGTAAAGATTGTTCCGTCAGGTAGACACTGCACGCCCGGATATGCACAATCCCAACTATGCTTGTTGTCCGAGAGTCGAATACGGTAATCGCCTTCTTTACCTTGTTCTAAATCTGTAAATGAACCTACCCATGCAACCCAATCGCCCAATGTCGGGCTGTTTTTGTGTGTATCACGAAAAGAGATAAATAACCTACCTTCGTTATCGTATACCGCTTGATGTCTGTCCCCTGTCAACGACTGATTCATTTCAACCGGCACAGACCATGTCAACCCAGTGTCATCACTAAAGCAAATATGGCTATTCTTTGTTCGACTATTCTCTCTGAGTAACATTGCGTATCGAGAACCATCTGGGGATGCGATTAATCCCGGTTCACATAAGTGAACACTTGGGTCGTGTGCAACTAATCTTGGGGCGCTCCAAGTTACTCCTCCATCCTTTGAATCCACTGCGTAAATGTAAAACAAATTGGTCGCTTTGCCACTGTTATTAATAAATCTACCATCGTCGTGAAAGAATGCTGTGTAACACCCTTTCCCCGTTTCAATTAAATCCGACATACCAACAATGCCGCCATATTCCCCTATCGGCACAAGTTCCGACCAAGTCGTTCCATCGTCCTCGCTGATAGACATGCGAATGGGATATAAACTTGAAAATAAAATTAACCTTGACACTCCATCTGCATCTGCAACTCTGTAAATATGAGGGGTCTCCTTCGAAGTTGACCATGAATCAGGGACTGGAAGGCGATTGCTCCAAGTATGTCCTCCATCCACGCTTTTCTTCATAACAAGTTGTCCCTTGCCATGTCCCTTTGGATACACACATATGATTGTTTTTCCATCTTCGAGTAATACGGTTGTGGGATGACCCAGATATTGTCCAGCTTCTTTATCAATCGTAATCTGCCTAGGAGTATCGTCCGACAAATCAATTTGCCTCACAAAACCTATTTTGTTTTGAACAGATTGAATAATTGCTTTTGCCCAAATCGCATATCCTCGTTCCGAGAGATGCAAAAAGTCTGGCATTATCGAATGGTCGATCGAACCATCGCTCTCTATAAAATGATGACCAATTGACGTAAATGTAACGAGGTCGTCTAAAGCGTATGTAGCTTGTAATGCTTGGTTTACTTGTAAAATTGAACCGCGCATGGAATTAAAAGACTGACCTCTTGGAAAGATATCAAGAAGTAACACGTGAACATTAGGAAGTTCGTGTTTTAGTTTTTCAACGACAGATACCACGCCTTCAAGAACCTCAAGGGCAGAATCTGGATTACTTTGACCAAAATTATTTGTGCCAATCATCACAACTGCTACATCTGGCGATAGCCCTTCAATGTGACCATTGGAAAGACGCCAAAGAACATGCTCTGTTCTGTCCCCGCCAATTCCTAGGTTGATTGATTTCAGCGGGCTAAAATATTCTTCCCAAACTTTGGAGCCATTGCCTTCCCAACCCTGCGTAATTGAATCTCCCACGAAAATAACATTCGCATCATTCCCGTAACTGTCAACAGTTTCTTGGAGTTGAGCTGTTCTTTGAACCCACCAATCGAGGTCGCGGGGAACGGGAGTCGTTGAGCTAGCACTAGATAAAACGCAAAGAATAAATGAGATAAGTGAATACATTATCTTGTAAGTATACATTGGTTTTTAGTTGCTCTTACGTGCAATCTGGCACCTTGATTATGCATGTTGTTTTGTTGTAAAACTCTCGAACATTTGAAAAGACTTGCCATAGGTTTAAATAGAAACGATATCTGCAGCACCGAATGTGCCATATGTTAAATTAGGCTATGCATTTAGCGGCAAGTCATCAATAAGAATACTTATTAACCAAATATTTATGTTGCATAATCACATAATTACTAATATTATCAACATGCTAGTTTTTTCTACGAAGGGAAATCATATGAAAAACCAATTCGCTATTACTTGTTTTTGTTCACTGCTTTGCTCATTAGCAACATTTGCTGAACCGACAACAATTCAATCTTCTGCGTTAACTCAAGAAGTCATCCCACACAGAGTTCTAAGCGGAACCTTGCAAAATGTGTCGAAGAAAACTAAAACCATTTTTAGACACCTTGTTGTAGCTGACGGAGCAAATTCTTTGCAAATTCAATTTGGCAGAACAAAGTTGCCTGAAGGGACAATGCTTCGTATGACTTCATTACTCGATGGTGCGGTACAACACCATCGCGCAGAGACGCTAAAGCAATGGCAACTAAAAAGTGCATGGTTTAATGGGTCGATAGTCATCGTTGAGCTCATTGCTGAGCCAAACACACAATCGACTCACGTTTCTATTCAGTCAATAACTACATTGCATAATTCTGATGAGGATAGAACTATTTGTGGATCCACAGATGATCGTGTTCTCAGTTATAGCGATCGTTGTGCGCGTGCTATTCCAATCGGTTGTACTGCGTGGATTATTGACGATGCAAACCACACGTTTCTAACTGCAGGACACTGCTCATCAAACGGCGTAAGTGACATTCAAACTGTTGAATTTAATGTCCCGCTGAGTGATGCTAGCGGTAACATTCAACACCCTGGACCAGAAGACCAATACGCAACTGACTCCGTCTCATTTCAACATGGATATAACGGCATAGGTGATGACTGGGGATACTTTGGTTGTTTCCCCAACACTGAAACTGGTCTAACCCCATTTCAAGCACAAGGTGATTATTATGTTCTTTCAAATTCTGCTCCCCCAGTAAATGGACAACAAATAACGATTACTGGCTACGGAACCGTTTCATCACCAGTTACTCCTACTTGGAACCAAGTCCAAAAAACGCATACTGGTCCATACGCGCAGCAAAGTGGAACATCTATTGCGTACCAGACTGACACAAGCGGGGGAAACAGCGGTTCAGCTGTATTAAACGAAGATACTGGCGAAGCAATCGGCATACATACCAATGGCGGGTGTGATTCCGGAGGCGGCGAAAACTGGGGATGCGCAATTCACAACAGTGGCTTGCAATATGCATTAGCCAACCCTCAAGGCGTTTGTATTCCAAATATTATCCTCTTTGATTTTCCAAACGGAATTCCAACTGTAACATTACCAAACACACCATTTGACTTTCAATTTTCCGTGTTGCCAGGAGAGGAAACCCCAGAGAGCGTGCAAATTATACTGACCGTAGATGGGACATCTAGTACTCTTACAGCGACTCCACTTGGCAATGATTTGTATAGCGCAACTTTTCCAGCTTTCAATTGTGATGAGATTGTTTCATTCTACATAACTGCAACTGGTGACGGTGGAACGGTTGTTAATTACCCATCTAATGCACCTGCGTCGCAAATGAACATTCTTGTTGGCACACTTGTTGAAGAAATACTTCTTGAAGAAAGTTTCGGCGACGGCATCCCTGCAACATGGAACGCTTCTGGACTATGGAATGGCACATCGTCATGTAGTCCAGATGGTTCTTGTGATGGCGGAGGCGCTGCATATTTTGGCACTGCCTCTTGCAACTACGACAACGGCAGCCAAGTTACTGGTTCACTCACAACACCATCTATTTCAATTGCAACAACGAATGGCGACATAGTGCTGACGTACTGCTCTTCACTTGTTACTGAGAATCTAAGTGGTTACG
>JABHWX010000102.1 GCA_018657585.1 Phycisphaerae bacterium | reverse complement strand
CTCCCCCTGAGGCGGACCCACCACCGCCTTGGGGGGTTTTTATTAACCCGGGGTTAATTAAACTTCAGCATTTGGTACAATCCCTACTTCATGAACTTCACTAATTACTTACCAGTTCTTCTCATAATCATGATGGCGGTTGGCTTTGGTGTCATTAACATTATCGCTTCGGGATTGCTTGGACCAAAACGATCTGGCGATGTAAAGGACTCCACATACGAATCAGGAATGGATCCGATAGGAACTGCCCGAAAGCGGTTCAACATTCGATTTTATATTCTTGCAATGACATTTTTAATCTTTGATATTGAAATCATATTCCTCTATCCATGGGCTGTTGATTTTTCTCAACTTGCCCAAGGCAGCGAAGAAGCCACTCTATTCCTTGGGAGAATCCTATTTTTCCTTGGTACAAGCATTGTGGCATATATCTACGCTTGGAAAAAGGGCATTTTTAACTGGGATTGATCAGTTGATTTCCTGTAGAATGCCACGTCCGCAAACGCGGGGTGTAGCTCAGCTTGGCAGAGCGCTTGTTTTGGGAACAAGAGGCCGCAGGTTCAAATCCTGTCACCCCGACTAAAAGAGCCCCGCATATTAAATGCGGGGCTCTTTTAGTCGAAAAGCAGATCGTTTCACTCATGTCTTTTTACAAAAACACGGTTATTTGTGCCTATCGGACGGTAAAAGAAAAAGATGGATAATTAACACAGTTTTATATCGATTTTGCACTAGTTATGTGGCATATTAAACGGTTGTACTCCAACAATATGTGGCTGGTCCTTGGATACGAAGGTGAGTAAAGATGAAAAAGACAATTTCAATATTTTTTGTAGCAATACTTAGTAGTTCTAGTGTGGCACTCGCACAAAGTCCTCCACCAAACGATGAGTGTTCCGACGCAACAACATCGTACGTAGGAGCGAATTCGTTTGACAGTACTGATGCAACTCCAAGTTGGCAACAAGATCCAGATGACAGCCAGTGTGCAGGAACCTATCTTGATTGGAACTACAGTCCAGATATCTGGTTTAAGTTCACACCATCAACCAACGGTGACTATAGTTTTTCAACATGCGACGCAAGTAGTTATGACACTTCAATAGTCCTTTACTCAGCAGACCCTTTCTATGAGTGCTATTTGCTTACTCAAAAGGCATGCAACGGCGATGCTGTTACTGGCACAGGCTGCCAGCCATATCATTCCGAAATTGAATATACGCTCACAGCAAATGTTAATTATTACATTCGGATTGGGTCTTTTACTGGCTGTTGCACTGGTGAGGGAACTCTCACCGTCACTGAACTTAATGGCGGGTCAAATGTGTGGTATGTGAATGCAAATAATACTAATCCCGGCAATGGTACCTCTTGGACCAGTGCCTTCCTTGACCTACAAGACGCTCTTGATGTTGCCTCAAGTGGAGATCAAATTTGGATTGCAGAGGGTATATATACACCAACTGATCTTGACGGAACCACTGACAAAAGAAAAGCAAGTTATAGATTGTCTTCAGGAGTTGAAATCTATGGAGGCTTTCTTGGTAACGAAACAGATATATCTGAAAGAATGCCGAATTCATACCGTGTATTTTTAACTGGAGATATCAATGGTAATGATGATTCTGGTGGTGACAATAGTGAAAATGCATATCACGTTGTAACCATCGATAATCTCTCAGGAAACCCACTCCTCCTTGATGGAGTTCGCATTGTTAAAGGCAATGCAAATGGTGGCTCCAATGAGTTGACTGGAGGCGGCGTTTTAGTTACAAATTATGTTCCTGGTTCTAACGCAAACCCAAGAATTCGAGGATGTTATTTCGTTGGCAACTCTGCTGACTATGGCGGCGCTATTGGAATGGACACTGAAAACTGCCAACTTACACTAAGTCACTGTATTATTTCTGGTAACAATTCAGTATATCGTGGTGGGGGAATCTATTCTTCTGGAGTCACTGTAGTTGATAACTGTTTATTGGTTGGCAATAATTCCGGCAATGGTGGTGCAATCTTTGCTGAATATATGCTGTACTTATATAGCAATACGGTTGTTCAAAATAGTGCAGATTTTGTTGGCGGTTTACTTATTGGTCAAAATTCGACGGCAGCCGCAACAAACAATATCTTCTGGGGTAATGAAGATGTCAATGGCAATAATAGTCAGATTTATTATCACAATAGTGCGGAAGTGATGAGCCATTACAACTGTATCCAGAACAGTTCAAATTCTGGTAATGGAAACATAAGTACCTATCCAATCTTTATGGATGAATTTGGCAGCGATGGTGAGCCCGGCACAGGAGATGAGGATTTCCGTTTGCTACAACAATCACCATGTATTGATGCTGGAAATAGCGATTATGCTTACAGTTCTTTGGATCTTGATTTTAGCGATCGACTGTTAGATGACCCATATACTGTTGACACGGGAAACAACTCAAATGGTGGACCTGTTGTTGACATGGGTGCCTATGAACATGTGCCTGATAGCAATGGTGTCTATATTTGGACGGCTAATAATAGTACTTGGTTTTCAGATTCAGAAAATTGGCTTCCAACAGGAACACCGGACAGTCAAAGTATTACCTTGTTTAATTGGAGTGATCCTAATGTAACATTTGGACAAGCAACATCAATTCAAAATATGATAATTACAGAGGGAGATGTAATATTTGATTTAATGGACAATAGCCTATATTTATACGATCAACAGAAATCGTTAAGAATTGGCTCACCTTACAACGATGCTTCTGCAACTTTCAAGGGCATTGGAATGGTTGAATCCAATGCACAAATAAAGTTATTGGGCGGCGACTTAACTATCAAAGATAATGTCGACCTAATTTCATACAATGGTATGTGGATTGGTGATGGCAGCACGTTTAATCTTAATGGTACCTATTATGGCGAAGTACAAAATGAAAGTGGAAAACTACATCCTGGCGGCAGAGAGATAGGTAGAATGTACATTTCTGGTGATTTAACACAGCAGGAAAATGGTTCTTCTCATAAACCGCCAATTGGCTCACTTAACTTTGATATTCAGGGAACAAATTCTAGTTCTGATTACGATGAACTTGTGGTATCTGGCATAGCTGATTTAAGTTGTTCCATCAATCTGTCCTTTGATGGAAACTATTCACCAATTGAAGGTGATTCTTTTAATCTAATTACTGCAGGTTTTGCAACTGGAGAGGCTACCACTGTCTGCTCTAATGGTTTGCCATCAAATCTAAGTATACGCTGGACAACTCCAAGGGGTCTACGAGGAACCGGTGACGAGGTAATTGTTGAAACGACTGGGCCGATTCTATTTGATGCTGGCTCAACGCATCCGCTCACATTTGAACCAAACGAAATAGTTGCTGCAGATTTCGATGGCATAAACGGCACGGATCTTGCGATGACTGTGTCGGATCCCAGTTTTGGATTTGGAAATGTAATCATCCTACTCAATAACGGCATGTCTCAAGGTGTTTGGCAGGGTTTCGCACAACAGCCAGCAATTCCAGTAGGAATAGAGCCACTTGATATTGCGTTAATTGATGCAAGTAACGACGGAACTGCTAATGATCTAGTTGTAGCTAACTACTACTCAGATTCTATCTCTGTTCTTACGAATAACGGAAGTGGTGTTTTTACGACTATTGAAGTTCCGACTGATGTAGCTCCGAAATATATCTCTATTGCCAACTTCGTTAAAGAAGAACCAGATGATCTAACTCTTGATGACATAGCAGTCGCTTGTGATTCCGGTCTCATGTCTATTGTTCAAAACACAACTGCATACGTGAATACTGCGTTTACCCATCTCAGTTCAAAAGGCATTCCTTATCCTGACGACATTCTCCCAGGTGATGTTAATAACGATAAGGACTTTGACCATGTCATTCTCAGCGGTGGAAGCAATGTACTGCGTGTCATTGATGGAGATGGAACAGGTATTTACGATGCATTAACACATGCTGTAGATAATCCGTTGCCAAGTGGTAGTGGAGCGGTTGAATTTGCATTTGCTGATTTAGATAGCGATGGTTTCGACGATGCAATTACTGTTAACGAGACAGATGGAAGTATCTCCATTTTCTATGGAAATGGTGAAATTCTCGGAAACGCATCAACGGTTGCAGTAGGATCTAGCCCTTCAGATATCGTCGTTGCAGACTTCGATAATGATGGAGACGATGATTTTGTTTTGTCAGTAATTGACAGCGATACAAGCAATCGAGTTCTCACCATTATTCGTAACGATACCGTTTCGACTGTAGTCCTGTCTGCAGGTGATTCTACTGGTGATGGAAGTGAGCCCCTCATGGTACAGCACGGTGACTTTAATAATGATGGTCTGCTAGATATTATTAGTCTCGTAAATACTACACCTATCGCTAAAACAAGATCGCCTGCGATATCTCTATTCCTCAATACAACAGCAGTAGTTGTAGATTGCCCTGAAGATGTCGATGGAGATGGAACTGTTGCAGTAGGAGATATTCTCGCACTCATCGCTGCATGGGGCTCTAATGATGCAGCTGCTGACGTCAACAACGACGGTCTTGTTGATGTGAGTGATTTGCTCGCTCTCGTTGGAGCTTGGGGTCCCTGCTGACACATGCGCTTTCGATAATTGTATTTGGTGATGCACAACCCGCTGTCACCGTTTTGTTCAATACAAGTGAGGTCAGTTGCTCTGCTGACTTCAGTGCCGACGGCTCTGTTGCGGTTGACGATTTGCTCCAACTCATCGCATCGTGGGGAACCTGCTAGAGAGCCCCACGTGGTAGCATCACGATTTGATGCTCAATGAAATTCCAAATTTATCCCCCCCAACAGATATACTCCAACGGTTTTTGCATGTACTAGACATTGGTGGGTTCGTTGGAGATATTTCAACAAAACGCTGTGATAGGGTTGTTGCTGCAACTGACAATTCAATTTGGCAACGGACTCCAACTGCAGTGCTTTCTCCTAAAAACCATGACAGTGTTGCATTTGCTCTCAAATTACTTGGAAGAAACGAATTTCGTTCTATAGCTATTACACCTCGCGGTGCAGGAACAAGTACAGCTGGGCAGACACTTACTTCCTCCATTATTCTTGACTGCAAACGACATCTTCATGAAATTCAAGACTTTGATGAGGGCAGCAAACGCGTTACTGTCGAGTGCGGAGCTGTGCTCGATTCAGTAAATCTTGCCCTTGTGGATCACGGCGTTATGCTCGGACCAACAGTTGCCACTGCTTCTAGAGCCACAATAGGTGGAATGATAGGAAACGATTCTGCCGGTAAAGGGTCTAGTGTTTATGGCAAGATGAGCGACTGCATAGTGGAGTTACGCACAGCCCTTCTTGGAGGTTCAACAATTCAGACCTCAATGATAAGCACTGAGGAGATTCAACATTTAGAAGACTCTGGGGAATTTCAGGGATTGCTGTATGGAGAAGTTCAACGCGCATGTGAACGTGCTCAACCACACTTAGAAAAGCATTGGCCTGTACTTCCACGATTCATTAGCGGTTACAACCTGCCAATGGCGTTGGACAGCCAGATGCTTCATCTCAACAGAATTCTTTGTGGATCAGAAGGGACGCTTGGAGTAACAACTTCTGCATTGCTGCAATGTGTGGACATTCCAAAACACAGACAACTATTGCTCCTTTGCTTCGATTCATTTGATAAAGCTCTAACAACTGGAGTTTCGCTCACAACATTCGAACCTAGCGCTATCGAAACCGTCGACGATATGGTAATCGAAGCAGCTAGACATGATCGAAGTTGGAGTGAAATTGCTCCACTGCTTGGCAGTTGCAAAGATGATGTTCGTGCCATTCTTTTCGTTGAATTCTCAGGTGAACATTCGAAAATAGAACAAGCGCTTGCATTCACAAACGAACACGGAAAAATTATTCACGCAACAATTTTGACTGATAAAGCGGAAATACAAAGCGCTTGGACATTTCGGTCTCGGAGTGTCGGACTTCTATCCTCAATCACTGGAAACAAAAAGCCTATTCCCTTTGTTGAAGATTGCGCAGTACCTCCAGAATCACTTTCACCATTCATCAGAGATTTTCAAGCACTTCTTTCAAACTATACATTACGCGCAGGAATGTTTGGCCATGTAGACGCAGGTGTCATCCACATTCGTCCTGCAATGAATATGGAGACGCCAACTGATCGAGATCTTGTGCAAACCGTAACGAAGGAAGTTGCCGCCCTTGTCCAGTCGTACGGAGGAATACTCTGGGGCGAACACGGAAAGGGATTTAGAAGTGAATTTGGACCAATAGTATTTGGTGATGCCATCTGGGAGCAAATGTGTGCAATCAAAAAGGCATTTGATCCAAATAACCAATTGAATCCAGGAAAAGTTGCACTCCCTGAAGTTTCGATGCCATTAGCAGGGTTGAACGAACCGACACGGGGCGAGCATGATGCATCTATATCTTCTCTTCCACAACTAGATCAAGTAAAACAATGCGATGGTAATAGTGAATGTCAGTCTTCTTTATTTTCTGACAATATGTGCCCAACGTACCGAGCGACTAGAGACCCAAAGCATAGCCCGAGAGGACGTTCAGAGTTAATCCGATCATGGATCAAAGATGTTGATTCAGACCAATTAACAAGTGGGACATTTTTTCAGAAAATACAAGCATCAAGTTCAAATAATGATTTCTCGCATGAAGTGTACGAAGCTCTCGAAGGATGCCTTTCATGCAAAGCATGTGCAACGCATTGCCCAATGCACATTGATATCCCAACGTTACGCAGCGAGTTTTACGCTCTCTATTTCAGCAGATACTTCAGACCAATTCGTGATCACGTGTGGTTCAACATGGAGAGCATACTTCCGTTTCTTGCTTCACCGCTAGGAAAATTACTTCCTACAAAACTTTTAGGATCGCTTATTGGTATTGTTGATGCTCCAAAAGCAAATAGAACACACCGATTACATAGTTGCTCACCTTTTGAAGCAATTAAAAATAACGCTTCTGTTGCAATTCTACAGGACAGCTATACGACATATTTCCGATCAAATGTTCTAACTTCTCTTTATAAAATCCTTGCACACTTAGGACACAATGTTGCCGTTTTGGATTGTCGACCAAATGGCAAAGCGTTTCATGTTCGGGGGAATACCAATCGCTTCAAATCGGTTGCTATGAATAATACGGATTGGCTGGACCCACTCCAAAGTGCTCACATTCCAATTGTTGGAATAGACCCTGCTGCAACATTGCTTTGGCGTGATGAATACAAAAGTGCTACGAGTAAAATCATCCAAGTATTATTACCCCAAGAGTTTCTCGTTGAGCAGGATCTTTCTTCCATTCATTGTTCGGGCACTTGGGAACTCCTCCCGCACTGCATAGAAAATTCCCTAGCTCCGCAAAGCAAAATGCAATGGAAACAAATATTTAAATCAATCGGTGCCTCTTTAGAACTAAAACAGGCAGCATGTTGTGGCATGGGTGGTATGTTTGGACATCAACAAGAATTCAAAGAACAATCTATCCATATATGGAATCAAAACTGGGCACCGCACATCCATAGGGACAAAAAAACATTAGTGACAGGTTTTTCATGCGCAAGCCAAGCAAAACGTATTGAAAATGTAAACTTGATCCATCCGTTAGAAGTTATTTCATCCCAAATGTAGATGGCGCGCCGACTGTTGGACGCAACCCAGGCACTTCTTTCACTTGGTCCTCTGTAAGAATCATCCGCAACCTCATCTGCAACCTATCGCTCAATTCCTTTCGTTTAAAACGAAGTGATTCTAGTTCCAACTGTCGATCAATCTCTTCTTTATTTACTAGATTAGTTCCACTTTTTGCAGATGCTGTTAACTGGTGGTTTTCAATCATCTTTTCACAAATATCCCAGTAATTAAATCGATACGTTGAAGCCAAGTCCTCTAGTTTACTTTTTTGTGACGATTCTAGAGAGGGAATTACTAGAGCAGCAGTTACAAATTTTGTCGCATCCGCAGATTTATCAAACACATCTGGGTACGCTTGTTTCACAAATTCCATTCGCACTCGCCAAGAATCCGATTCTGGAACTGATTCTAATAACATTGCCATAGCATCTTGATTAGCTAGCATCAGTGCACGTTTTGAATCCCGTACATTAGTAAAAGTTTCTCGCCATCTTCGTTGAATAGATTCCGCAACAGCACCATTCTGATCTGAACCTTCCATAAGATACATAGCATCTTCTAAGTGTGCTAACTGCCCCATCGCATCAGCATACAACTGATGTTGGTCTTTAACCGATTCATGATAGTTCTGCATAGATTTTCGAATTGCTACTATTGTTTCCTCTTGTAATCCGCCTAGTAATTTTTCAGATTCTTTGGACATAACATATAAACCTACGAGATCTATCGTGTCCCCTTCACCACCACGCCAACCAAAGGGGTCATTTGGACTTCCTGTACGTTGTCTTTGGCGGTAATGCTCAAGCATTTTAATATTTGCATCTTCTTTGTCTAACCCTGTCACTGCGACAACATCTTCAAAAAACAACATGTCGAGTTCTGCCACTTTCTGTGCGCCTTTCTGGGTCAATTCTCTAATTTTTCTTTTCTGTGCAGCTGCCGTCATGTCTTCTTTTATAAGGGTTTGTGCTTCCAGATTTATCTGGTCAAACGTTGCATCGTATTTACCTCTGTACTCTTCGTAAACCGAGTCAATAATCATTTCTCCGTTTTCATCTAACCCAACTACTTGAGATGCCAGTTCGGGGAACGAGGGCGGGATTGAATCAGGAAGTGTTACTCCGCCATATAAATTCTTTTTTAGTGCATTGTCATCGATTTCGATAGTCACAATTCCATCGCTAGATTTGGATGTAGATGTAGTTGCAACTTCCATTTCTTGACCATCTATCACCTGCACTTCATATGTTGAAGTCGCGACCGATTTATCTGTATTTGTTGTCGTGCCATACCAAAGTGGCGCGCCTTCTTTCTTATCGTTTTGGAGTATTGCTAAAAGTTCCTTCCCTAAAATACCATGAATTCTAGACTCTATTTTAGATACGTATTCTCCACGTTTATTTTCGAGCGACGCAATGCGGTCATCGAACTCTGTGCCAATTTCTCGACTTAACGACGCTACTGTTTGTGTTTGTCTTGAACGTTCAATTAAGTCAGCATAATCTTCTGTCATCTTTGACCATTTAGATTGAAAGGTTGATTCCAAATCTTCTAAATCAACCTTTTGACCTTCGTTTAGTTCCTTTAACTTGAGTGCTCCGCCAAATAATTTTTCTATTTTTTTCTCGCCCCTCACTACATCGCGAAATGAACGTTGAAAATAGAACTTTCGCAATTTCCAAGCAATTTCTTCATCTAACAACGAATCCAATTTGTTCCACGTCTTCCAATTAATTTGGCTAATTTCATAAGCATGTTCGTTAATTGGTTTTAGTAAGATATCACCACGACGTTTTAAATCTTCGATTGCTGCCTCGTCCGTCATAAATCGCATCATGAGAGCTTGTTGATCTAAACCTTGGAGTCCGAGTTCATCAATCATATCTAACGCAGTCGTAATCGTTCTCACTAATACATCAACACCTTGTTTCATTGCCTTGTAATATCGCTGATCGTAAGTATCCAAGAGTTCTTCCATCTCTACAGTTGGTTCTATATCAAATTTGTTAAACAATGGACGCAAGTGCGACCGACCACCAGGGTTCAACCCGCCGTACATTTCCGACACAATTAGTTTGTATGGTGTTGTTTTACGTTCTAAGGCAACCCTGCCAAGGATAGCTCTCTGCTTTTCAGACAACATGCCAGAAATAGAATCGTAAAACTGAGCGTCTGTTTTTTCTATTGCTTTCAACGCACGAAGCGCTTTACGAACAATTGAGTCAACAATTTCTCGCTCGATGACTTTAAAACTCATAAAGCCAAAAGATTCTGCAGCAATTGCAAATTCATCAATAACATCTCGTACTTCGTTCTCGAGTACTCGAGTAAAATCACCTAAGTATCTGTCGTATACTGAAATAACAGCCTCGCTTTGCTCTAAGGTAAGATTCAGGTCATTGGACATTTTCTCCAATTCCCTCACCGTAATTGGGTCAGCAAGCGGTATACCCTGAGCTAGTGATGTCTTTGCCACGCAAAGGGATACAACTAAGCACAAACCAAAATTCAGCCAATATTTAATTCTCATAACAAACCACCTTTCGTACAAGCATAGTACAAAAAATAACGCAATGAGTACTAACTCATTGCGTTATTTGGATAATAAAGGGGTTTATTTCAGATTGTTATGCTGCTTTGCTAGGACGAATATTTCGACCAACTGTTCGCTGTTCCTCCGTTGCGCGTCTCTCTGATTCTGTTGTAATTTTTGTTTTCAAGTCTGCTGGTGTACTTGCCCATAAATCTGCACCAATTTCTTCTGCGAGACCTTCGACCCGATTGAAGAGCCCACCGCCAACAACTATCTGGGTATGTGGCGAAGCCCCAACTGATTTAACTGTATCTATTATATTTCGGATATGCGGTGCATCACAAGGTGCTGATGAGAACATACATAGTGCATCTGGTTTGCATTCGTTTGTTTCTGCAAGAATTTCATCCGATGGAACACCTCCGCCACCAAAGCGAACATCCCAGCCATCTGCTTCGCAAAGGTCTGCAACAATTTGCGCTGCTAGATCGTCCGATTCACTGGGACCGCAGAAAAGTAGAATTGATTTGTTGTTTGAATTCTTTTGTGTGTACCCTGCTTGCACTTGATCGACAAGACTTCGAAGAAGGCGAGTTGCGTAGTGATGCGCAACGCTTGTCATTTGATCACTTCTATAAAGAGTATTGATTGAATCTAGAATTGGCCAGAAACCGTTCTCTGAAATTTCTTCAGGTGTCCAACCACAAGTAATTGCTTCGGCGACACACGCGCGAGCTGACTTGCGATCGCCAGTAATGAGAAGTGGAAATAGTTTTTCGATAAAAGTATCAGTGTTCACAGCAAAACCCCTTTTGCGTCATGAGCTTCTTATCCACGAAGCTCGGGAAAGTAACTGTCAAAGACAGCGTCCTTGGAGTGCCAACCAATGGCAACTTGAACCAAGGACTCACTAACAATCGTTTGTAGGCATAACTTCTCTCGACAAATATCAAACATCTTAAAATTCTTGCGATATCGGACGAGGGTCTAGTGCCCATTTAGCCAAACAAGCGCCATGAGTGTATTTTTAGATATGCAATTATCGGACTGCCTCGTTAGTGTAAACCACTGGTACTTCACAAGATAAAACAGACGCCGATTAATAGATTGTTTGATCAAATACACCGATTGGCTGCAATGTTGCACGCCATCGCCATTGCAATCAGTTGGGCAAGAGGTTCAACTCCGCCAATCCAAACGGAGATTTCAGTAAGCAATTGCGGCTGGCTCTCAGATGCCATAGCTTCAATTGGGAATCCTAAGAAGATCGCTCCGCCATGACCATCTGCGTGAATATAGGAAGCGTCAAAATCAAAGGATTGGTTTCAAATAACCCTGTTTATTCATGAATAAACAAAGATTCACCGGTAATAAAAAAGTGTTATAGGACGTCTGTTGCTTAAAAATCACAATTTCGAGGAGTTCTCGAAAATGGAATAACGTCTCTAATGTTGGTCATTCCTGTTGCGTATAGGATTGTTCTTTCAAAACCAAGCCCAAACCCAGCATGTGGCACGCTACCGTACTTGCGTAAATCGCGGTACCACCAATACGGCTCCAAATCTAAACCGCATTCTTCAATCCTTCGATCAAGCACCTCTAATCGCTCCTCACGTTGAGAGCCACCAATGATTTCACCAATTCCGGGCGCCAAAACATCCATTGCTGCAACAGTTTTTTCATCATCATTCAGCCGCATGTAAAAGGCTTTTATCTCTTTAGGATAATTCATTAAAACAACAGGTCTGCCTACATGCTCATCAGTTAACCAGCGCTCATGTTCCGATTGTAAATCGCATCCCCACTCAACCGGAAAATCAAATTTTGTTCCAGACTCTTGGGCTTTTACAAGCTCAGTAATTGCATCCGTGTATTCCATTCGCTCAAAACTTGCAGAAACAAAATTCTCTAACCGTTCAATACACCCCTTGTCGATTCGTTGTTGAAAGAACTCCATATCGTCCGAGCGCTCATTAAGCAAATCAGTAAATATAGATTTCAAAAAGTCTTCAGCGAGATCGGCATCGTCGTTTAAATCTGCAAAAGCAATCTCTGGTTCAATCATCCAAAATTCGGAAAGGTGCCTTGAAGTATTGGAATTTTCTGCACGAAATGTTGGGCCAAAGGTGTACACCCTGCTCATTGAACATGCATACGACTCGACATTAATCTGACCTGAAACTGTTAAAAAAGATTCTTTCCCAAAAAAGTCCTTGTCAAAATCAACATTTCCTTCTTCTGTCATTGGCGTATTCACTAAATCAAGTGTTGATACTCTGAACATCTCACCAGCGCCTTCGCAATCACTAGCTGTTATAAGAGGAGTGTGTACCCATAAGAATTGGTTGTTATGAAAATATCTATGAACTGCTTGAGACAAACAATCACGAACTCTAGCAAGTGCTGCAAAAGTATTAGTCCGTGTTCTAAGGTGCGCAACTGTTCGCAAATACTCGAACGTATGACGTTTTGCTGCGACAGGATACGTATCTGGGTCTTCTACAAACCCTAATACCTTCACGCTTGACGCTTGCAACTCTACTGATTGCCCTTTGCCTTGAGACTCTACAAGTTCACCGGTCACTTCGAGCGAAGCCCCAGTGGTAATTCGTAATACATCAGATTCGTAATTTTCTAACTCATTATTTGCAACTATTTGAAGTAAATCAAAACAACTCCCATCAGAAATCTGGATGAACGATAAGCCCGCTTTTGAATCTCTTCTAGAACGCACCCAACCCTGCACGGTAATAGTCTCCCCAACGGGTGTTCTCGCCCCACCTAAATCCTTTAGAATTGAACTCAGTAATGTCGCTTTTGTTTTGTAAGTCATAGGTGTCGGGAATACTACCACCTACAAGCAATTGAGTGTCGTATCAAAATACCTTATAGATCGACTGCCAAGTAGGCAGTCGGAAGAAGTAAAAAATGTGCTCTGACAGTACAAAAAGGGGGTTGGAACGGCACGGCTTTTGCGTTTCACAAGAGTAAGCATGAACACTTTTCCCACCAATTCAGAGAACAAGACAGAGCAACCTAAACGGCTTAATCTACTTCTGACATGCTCATCTTGGAGAGATAATTCATCTATTGTCCAACTTCCGCAATTACTAGGTCCATTCGGAATACGGGCGCTAAAGGCTAATAATGGGGAAGAAGCTGTCCGAGTAGTTGAAAACAACGATATTCATATTGCAATTGTTGACCTTGCTATTCCACTTACAGACAATACAACAAACCGCAATCCTGGTGGCGAGAGGGTGCTTCAAATCTTACGACGCCTACAGCCCCGACCACCTACAATTGTCATTCGACCGCGGCAAGCATCCGCTCGGGAAAATGCCCGTAGTTTGGCACGCTCTCTGCAAGAAGGTGCTTTCACAGTTGTGGACCGTCCAGCCATGTTAGAAACCCTTCTCGATGCACTTCATCGAGCGCTCAGAAAGCACTACTCTGACCGTTGGCCACAGACAAGGATATTAGAATAATAACGAGATAACAGAGGTAGCAACCGCTACTTCACGAGACACAGAAGGAGTACATGAAATGAACGTAAAACCATTAGGCGACAAACTGCTTGTTCAAAGAGCAGAAGCAAGACAACAAACAGAAAGTGGGATCTATCTTCCAGAGTCTGCAAAAGACAAACCAAAAGAAGGAAAGATTATTGCTGTAGGGAACGGAAGGCTCAACCAAGATACTGGTGACAGAATCCCATTTACTGTTAAAAAAGGTGACCATGTATTGTTCACCTCTTACGCGGGAACAGAAATTAAAATTGAGAACAATGAATATTTAATAATGACTGAGGATGACATCCTTGGCATTATTGATTAACGCTGAAAGGAACTCGCAATGGAACGCGGACCGCTTCTTGAAATATTACATGACATGGTTGGAACAAACAAAGAACTTTCCATGATGTTCTATGGCAAAGATAATGAATTGGAAATCATGGATGTAGAATTCGTAGAGAAACTAACGAGTTCTCAGGGAATTCACATCAAAACAAAAGCAAACAATATTTGGATCGATAGCTCGCACGTTTCAGCCGCATGGCAAGTTCGAGATGACATCTAACTAACCGAAGAAAGAAAGAAATTATGACAGCAAAACAAATAGTATTTGATATTGAAGCACGAGAAAAAATGCTCCATGGAATACAAAAACTCGCAAAAGCAGTTAAAACTACGTTAGGACCTTCTGGACGAGTCGTTATTCTTGAAAAATCTTTTGGAGCTCCAACCGTTACAAAGGACGGTGTCACAGTAGCGAAAGAGATTGAGCTTGAAGACGCTTGGGAAAATATGGGCGCACAAATGGTTAAGGAAGTCGCCTCAAAATGCTCCAAGGACGCTGGCGATGGTACTACAACCGCAACTGTGTACGCAGAAGCCATTTTCACAGAAGGCCTAAAAAACATTACTGCGGGCGCGCATGCAAACCAAGTCCGCCGTGGTGTTGATTTAGGCGTAGCAGCAATAGTGTCAGAACTTAAAGTAATGTCAAATGAAGTAACAAACTCCAGTGAAATTGCACAAGTCGGAACTTGTGCGGCAAACCAAGACTCTGAAATTGGCAACATCATTGCAAAAGCAATGGACAAGGTTGGCAAAGACGGTGTAATCACCGTCGAAGAAGGGCAATCGCTTGATACTGATGTAGAACTCGTTGAAGGCATGCAGTTTGACAAGGGATATCTAAGCCCTCACTTCGTCACAGATACTGCAGCCATGGTAGTAAATCTTGACGATTGCTATGTTCTCATTCATGAAAAGAAAATTAGTACTGCAAAGGATTTGCTGCCAATCTTAGGTAAAGTTGCTGAAACTGGAAAAGCCCTTCTTGTGGTTGCAGAAGATGTAGACGCAGAAGCACTCGCGACTCTCGTTGTCAACAAACTTCGTGGCACAATTAAAGTATGCGCGGTTAAAGCTCCTGGTTTTGGCGATCGAAGAAAATCTATGCTCCAAGACATTGCCATTCTTACAGGCGGTGAACCTGTTCTGGAAGAACTCGGTATGAATCTAGAGTCACTTGATCTTTCTCAACTCGGTCGTGCTAAAAAAATTACTGTTGAAAAAGATAACACAACTATTATTGAGGGTGCAGGCACATCATCTGATATCAAAGGCAGAATTGACCAAATTCGCGCACAGATTGAAAACACCTCCTCCGATTACGACGCTGAAAAGCTACAGGAGAGATTAGCGAAATTAGCTGGTGGTGTTGCTCAGATAAACGTTGGCGCAGCAACAGAAGTCGAAATGAAGGAAAAGAAAGCACGAGTCGAAGATGCACTCCACGCTTGCCGTGCAGCAGTAGAAGAAGGCATCTTGCCAGGCGGCGGCGTTTCAGTCATCCGAGCAAAACGCGCACTTGAAAGTGCTCGCAAGAAAGCCCGAGGCGACGAAAAGCTGGGCGTTGATATTGTTGGACGTGCAATAAGTGCGCCAATACGTCAAATTGCTGAAAATTGTGGGCTTGATGGTTCAATTGTTTGCCAAAAAGTCACCGAAGCTGAGAACGACAACTTCGGTTTTAACGGACTCACTGGTCAGTACGAAGATCTCATCAAAGCAGGCGTCATCGTTCCAACAAAAGTTGAACGAGTTGCTCTTCAAAATGCAGCTAGCATCAGCGGTCTCTTGCTTACAACTGATTGTGCAATTACTGACCTTAAAGAAAATAAGGTTGGCGGAAACGCTGGCATGGACGACATGGGCTATTAAGTAGACCACATCCAAATTAAAAACAAGGAGTGTCGTATAACCACGGCACTCCTTGTTTATTACCACGAAGTTTTCCCCTCCAAAACTTCGTTGGCATCTTCTCTTAGAGTTCAATTCGCAGAGATACCTTAAACGGTTCCGTTAGACCTCTGATAGAATGTGTCTAAATGGGAAACAGTCAATCACATCGACGAAAACATCGGCAACAGAGCCACAAGGAATCTCATGCTCAGGGCACTATTACCCCTGTTTTAGAGGGGAATCCACATGTCCCCACCGATGAAGCGCAATGGATTGATACAGAAAAGGATTTTTTGAATCTTTGCGAAAATCTCAAAACAAATGGTATTTTTGCATTCGATACTGAATTTATTGGGGAAGATTCTTACTACCCATTTACTTGCCTGATTCAAGTTGCTACCAAGGATATGGTCTCGCTCATCGATCCATTTGCTATTAAGGATCTCGCCCCCCTCTACTCGCTCATTACCGACCCCAACATAATCGTTATTCTGCATTCTGCTTCGCAGGATCTTGACCCTGTTACACGACTCATGGGGGAGCCACCACAAGCTATCTTTGACACACAACTTGCCGCAGGACTTGTCGGTTTCCCCTGGCCACTCTCTCTCACAAAAAGTATCGAAGCAATCCTCCAGCATGATGTTGGTGGGCACTTCACCTTTTCTCAGTGGGACGCGCGACCATTATCCAATAGACAAAAAATTTACGCGGCAGATGATGTTCGATATTTGCTTGCTGTGCATGATTATTTCATGATTAAACTTAATACATTAAATCGAATTGATTGGGCAGAAGACGAATTTTCAAAATTTTCTTGTATGGACACTTACGAATTCAATTTACACAACGTCGTAAAAAGAATTTGCAAAAACAAAACCCCAAGAAAAAAAGAACTCCAGCGCATCCAGGCAATAGCACTCCTAAGAGAAAAAATTGCTATTGAACGGAACCTCCCTACTCGTGCAATTATTCCACCTGAATGCATCCTCGCTCTTGCAAAGAAACCTGTTGAAACAGTAACGCAACTCTCCTCAATGCGAGGGTTCCCCAAAAATATGGCAAGCAAATACGGTAAACAAATTCTGGAAGCTATTGCAGAATCACCTGAACAAGAAATTCTTCGCCTGCGAAAATCTGACCCTATTGAAAAAGACGCTGTCGTCCGCCAAGAACTTGACGGCGCATGGTCACTCTTTAATGCATGGTGTATTGGAAACAAGTTGTCATCAGGTCTCGTCACAAACAGACCCATTTTCACTGAGTGGTACCTTTCGATTCGTAACGGACAAGAAATACACGATTCACCTCTCCTTAAAGGTTGGAGAAGCAAAGTAGCAAACCAATTTTCTGCAATGATCGCCGGCGAACATCAATTAACCTTCTCTTACAATGGAATACTTGAAGCTAGGAGTGACCAGACTTGACCGCTGTCCCATTTGATCCCCACCAAGCAATGGCTGATGCTCGCGGGCTCATTCGCTTATCGACGAATTGCAAAACCAGCATCGTTTTGGCTAATTCGCCCGGTCTTGTGCGGTTTTCTATAGGGTTAACTGGATCGTTACATCAACGACTAGAACAAATGAAGGAAGCGATCGCTGTTTGTTCTTAACGAACCCAGTGTAACCTGCTACTCTTCAACTACATGGCACGAGAACGGATTATCTCACCCACCGAACAGGATAGCGACACATCCTCTGGTACTAACAACTCTGTTGAACCTAGACAATCCATTCGACCAACCACACTTGATCAATATCTCGGGCAAAGCGAACTTCGAGAACGACTTTCTATCGCACTCAATGCAGCAAAAGACCGAAACGATCCAATGGAACACGTACTATTGTACGGTCCTCCAGGTCTAGGTAAAACTACACTCGCTCACGTAATCGCAAATGAACTTGGCACGCGTGCTTGGGTTACTTCTGGACCTGCGCTTACAAAGGGAAGTGACTTGGTTGGAACACTCACACGGATGGAGCCAAACGATGTGCTTTTTATTGACGAAATTCACAGACTCCCCGCCGCCGTTGAGGAATACATTTATCCAGCGATGGAAGATTGTAAAATTGACTTCACTCTCGACTCTGGCATGCACGCAAGAGTTGTCACGTATGCTTTGCAACCGTTTACACTTATTGGAGCAACTACTAGAGCGGGTTTACTTACAGCTGCTCTACGAAGTCGTTTTGGTATCGTTCACAACATACGTTTTTACGAGTGTGACGAACTTGAAGCGATTTTGAAACAAGCATGTACAAAGTTAGAAATACTCGATGTTGACAAAGAATCCCTCAGTCGAATTGCTTCAAGGAGTAGAGGAACTCCAAGAATTGCTTTGCGACTTTTGCGAAGGGTTCGTGACTATGCACAAGTTCGACATAACGACATCATAAATACTTTGATTGTGGATGAAGCACTACAACTTGAGGGGATAGATGAAGCGGGACTAGATACTCTCGATCGAACGTATCTTGCTACTCTTGAGGGAACGTACGAAGGTGGACCAGTCGGCGTGGAGGCAATTGCGGCTAGCATGGGAGAAGATGCGGGCACTCTGCAGGACGTTGTTGAACCTTATTTACTTCAAGCAGGAATGCTTGCACGAACACGTCAAGGACGAAAATTGACGAAAAGTGGTCAAAACCACATTCATTCTGTCCGTGATAACCAATAATGGACGTTTTTTGTGCCAGAATCGAAAAAACTCGCGTTTTTTGAGATATTTTCCCTTGGCAGAAGAGCCCTTTTCCTCAATGATACACATGGTCAGATGAGCGATGTAGCTCGTTGCTGTTCGGCAAGCCCCCGCTTAACATGTCTTTAGGCTTGCAGATTATTACGGTAGTACTTTATTTTCTACCTTATTTTATAAAAAGGTCAACGGTTTTTGCACCCGAGGCCACGTGTAAGGCGTATGTATAACAACGCATGAAGGAAACAAACACATGAAAGACAAGCAACATTTACCGGGTTTCACTATCGTTGAGTTGCTGGTCGTCATATCGATTATCGCTCTTCTCGTAGGCATCTTGGTTCCCGCTGTTCAGAAAGCTCGTGACAGTGCCAAGGTAACACAATCAAAATCAAACATGCACCAAGTCATGATTGCATTGCAAACATACGCTTCGGACCACAACGACCGTAACTTTACAACTGCACCTGACAACCTCTCAAGTGGTTCTCGTTTGGGAATGGGCATTGAAACAGCAATCAACTCCTTGCAAGTAGCAAACACATACCCAATGGGTATTAAGTTGGGTGAATACGACGGCAATGGTTATATTTACTTCATTGGAACACCAACTTGGTGCGGCGGGGAAACCGGCGGTATCGCTCCTTATTGTTTCGAAAGTGGAGACACTACTAGCAGCACTGGAAAACGTGGTTACGGAACTTGGCGATACCCAAACGCTTTACAGGTTGCTGAGTACATGGAAGGCAAACCTCTCCACGACGCATACTTCTCCCCAAAAGACACCGTTCCACTAAAAGCAATTGAGAATTGCGAAGATAACTCTGGTTCATACTGTCCAACAAGTGCCATGCACGAAGTACACAGTGGTGCAGATGACATCATCACATCAAATATGCTTGGCATACCATCAAGTTACTGTATCTCTCCTTGTTTGATGTACAACCCAGTTGTCTACCAATACTATATAGAAGCTTCCTTGTTTCCAACTGATCCAATGAACTCACCTCGCGGATTCAAGCCACCAACAATTTCGCAATCGAAATACCCAGCAAACAAAACGTGGCTCATGGAACACCACTGGTTACAAAACCTTTCTGCAAACGAATGTAGCCGGCGACTTTCATCAATGGGAACATGGTTCCTTGACGGTGATGGCTGTTACGACGGTTGCGAACCAAGCCATTACAACGCACACCCAGACTCAGAACCAGTATGCGTATTTGTGGATGGCTCAGTGAAAACATATATGATGAATGACTTTATGATTGACAGTGGTCTTGCTGTACAAGACATGCCCGGACCTCAACGACTTGGCGGTCTTCAAATCGTAAACATGACTTTCGATAATGAAAATGGTTACTACGCTGATGCGAATGAAATTACTGATGTAAGGTGGACTGGACACACCCATACAAAATTCGGCGCTCGTGGCCGAGACACTATTTCAAAATAATATTTGTTTTGTTTCCTTTATAGGGCGGTCACACTTTTGTGTGACCGCCTTTTTTTAATAAGAGTACACTGCACAGATGCAAGAACTCACCCAAGATTCCCTCGTTGTTGTTGACTCGGTTTTAGACCTAGTAGGCAAAACTCCAATGTTAAAAATTCACGGCTTCGACGCAGGGCCATGCGAACTTTTCTTAAAACTTGAATCGCAAAACCCTGGACAATCCATAAAGGATCGCATAGCCATCACCATGATTGAGAAAGCTGAACGAGACGGGCATCTTAAAGATGGTGTTCGTATTATTGAAGCAACTGCTGGAAATACTGGAATCTCGCTTGCGCTTATCTCTTCGCTCAAGGGCTATGAAATTACTGTTGTTGTTCCGGATAAAATGAGTGAAGGAAAAATTGCTCATCTTCGAGCAATGGGCGCTGAAGTTATTATGGCACGGAGTGATGTAGAAAAGGGACATCCGGAATACTATCAAGATGTTGCGAAACGCCTTGCGGATGAAAATGGTTGGTACTTTGTAAATCAATTTTCAAACGACGCAAATGTTGAGGCACACTACAAAACAACTGGACCAGAAATTTGGAAACAAATGGATCGGCATGTCGACGCAGTAGTTATTGGGGTCGGGTCTGGCGGAACCATCACTGGAGTAGGCCGATACTTAAAAGAACAAAATCCTGATATCGAGATTATCCTCGCTGACCCAGAGGGCTCCGTTCTCGCACCACTTGTCAATGATGGCAAAACTGTTCCGGCAGGCTCGTGGCTCGTTGAAGGGATAGGAGAAGATTTTGTTCCATCAATTACTGACCTTGACCTTGTATCCAAAGCGTACTACGTAAGCGACAGAGATACATTTAATATTGCTAGAGATTTGCTTCGCAAAGAAGGCGTACTTGCTGGCTCATCTACCGGTTCATTGCTTGCTGCTGCTTTAATGTGGTGCAAGGAACAAACCGAACCAAAAAGAGTTGTCACGTTTGCGTGTGACCACGGCTCAAAATATCTAAGCAAAATGTTCAATGATTACTGGATGCTCGATCAGGGGTTCATAAACCGTAACAGCCATGGAGACCTTCGAGATCTCATCGCGAGAAGGCATGCCTCCCAAGAAGATTTCACGCTTACTGAATCACTACCAGTTATACAAGCTATCAAAAACATGCGCTTGTACGATATTAGCCAAATGGCAGTTCTCAATGACAATAGTGAAGTCGTTGGAATTCTTGACGAAAGCGATATTTTGCTGGCAGTAACTCAGGACAATGAGAACTTTTCAAAACCCGTAAGTGACTTTATGACTACCGAACTATCGACACTTCCCTCGAATGCCCCCATCGAAGCGCTCCTTCCCCTCTTCGCTGAAGATAAAGTCGCTATTGTATTTGATGAAGGTAATTATTTAGGGCTCATTACAAAAATTGATCTTATAACACATCTAAGAAAGCAGTTGCCACGTTGAAGAACGACACACATTTTGATTCAAAAGTAATCCATGCTGGACAATCCTACGAACAGGTAACAGGGGCAGTGATGCCTCCTATTTTCCTATCATCAACCTACGCCCAAGAATCTCCGGGCGTTCACAAAGGGTTTGAATACACAAGAAGCCATAATCCAACACGGTATGCTCTAGAGCGATGCATCGCACGGCTCGAGGGTTCCACCCTTACAGAAGAACAAGATGCATCGTACGGTGGTTTTGCCTTTGCTAGTGGTATGGCTGCTGTTTCAACAACACTAGATCTTCTTGATTCTGGGGATCATGTCATTGCAATGGACGATCTATACGGTGGAACTAATCGCCTCTTCAGTCAAGTAAAGCAACGATCCGCTGGATTAAACTTTTCTTTCATCGATCTCACAAACTTGCAATTGCTTGAGCCGGCGATTACGGATAAAACAAAACTCATCTGGATCGAAACACCAACAAATCCAATGCTCAAACTTGTAGATCTTGCGGGAGTTGTTTCGATTGCAAAAGATCGAGGGATATTGTTGGCTTGTGACAACACGTTCGCCACACCAGCCTTACAACATCCAATTGATCTTGGGTTCGATATTGTGATGCATTCTGCAACAAAATATCTTGGCGGTCACAGTGATGTCGTCTCTGGTATTCTTGTTACTGGAGATGAGCAACTCGCAGAACGAATTCGTTTTGTACACAACTCAGCAGGTCCAATCCTAAGCCCATTCGACTCATACCTTGTGCTAAGAGGAATTAAGACATTGTCACTCCGCATGCGTCGCCACTGCGAAAGTGCACTTGCTATTGCAAGTTGGTTGGAATCACACAAAGAAATCGAACGAGTAATTTATCCTGGGCTCCCCTCCCACCCTCAACACGAAGTGGCAAAAAAACAAATGCACATCGATAATGAACTCGCAGGAGGCGGAATGATTACATGCGTCCTGAATGGTGGAATTGAGAAATCAAAATCCTTCCTTGAAAAACTCCAAGTCTTTTCGCTCGCAGAGTCTCTTGGCGGAGTCGAATCACTCGTCGAGCATCCTGCGATTATGACGCATGCTTCAGTTCCACAGGAAATGAGGGCTGATCTCGGCATCGAAGATGGACTCGTTAGGCTGAGTGTTGGGATTGAAGACTGCAGAGACCTTATCAATGATTTAGAACAAGCATTGACGTAAACCCGTATGGATACCATCGAACTCACAATACACTTTGACACCCACAATACCATCTGTTCTAAAGATGCAATTATTTCTGCTAACGATCATATTGGCAAGGATGATGAGCGATGGAGAACATTGTGGCGAGAACCAATGCAAAGCGAACACCTATCTGCAATTGATGCAGTTGTTGCTTCACTTCAACCCTGCAAAAATATACTTGTCCTTGGTATTGGTGGATCTGCCCTTGGAACTAAGGCGCTTTACCAAGCACTTAAAGAAAATGCCACAAAGAATGTATATGTTCTTGATAATATTGACCCAAATACTTTCCAAAACACAATTAAAAAACTAACGGATAGTTCTGAGACAGTTGTAGTTGTAGTTTCAAAGTCTGGCGGGACGGCTGAGATTGGCGCCCTATTGATGGCAACCCAGAATGCACTACCTTCAGCAAGGTATGTTGCAATCTGTGGAAAAAGCGGTGATTTAAGATCATACGCAACTGAAAATGGCTGGGAAGTTCTCCCCGTACCGGATGGAGTTGGAGGACGATTCAGCGTACTGTCTCCAGTCGGGTTATTTCCAATCGCTCTCTGTGGCATTGAAATCGAACCACTTCTCGATGGTGCAAGACAGATGGATGATCTCTGCAAGCAACTGCAAAACAATCCTGCTGGGGATTTAGCAACTGCTCTCATTTCTGCAATGCAAGATGGCTTCAACATTCAAGTAATGATGCCATATTGCGATCGTCTTGTTCAACTCTCAGAGTGGTATGTACAGCTCTGGGCTGAATCACTTGGGAAGGTGAACAGTGATAAGGTGAGAGTCGGGCCTTCACCTATGACCGCATTAGGCGCAACTGATCAACACAGTATGCTTCAGCTTTGGCGGGAGGGTCCTACCGACAAAGTGATTGGGTTTGTAGAAGTTACCGATGAAATTGATGTCTCTCTTGGAGACCAACCCATCTCGACCTCACTCTCTTGGCTATGTGGCAAATCACTGGGAACGTTACTCCATGCTCAAAAAGTAGCCACAGAGGAAGCCGTGCGAGATGCAGGACAAAAAACATGGACATTAACAATGCCCTCTCTAAACGCTCATTCAATAGGACAATTCATCGCACTTTGGCAAAATGCAGTTGCTATCGCTGGGCGAATAATGAAAATCAACCCATACGATCAACCCGGCGTTGAACTTGGCAAAGAGCTGACTAAACGCGCACTCACACAGGATAAATCAACTCCGAGTTAACTTATCTTGTGTGTTACCAATAAGTTACGTTAACTAGAATCGGGCAATACGTGGTGGTGGAATCTCGTTCAAGTCAGAACGCTCGAAGGTTGAAGCACCCTCATTTTCTTTTCGAATAGCGTCGTAAACTTCCTTGCGATGTACAGGAATTGAAGAAGGGGCTTTAATTCCCACCCTCACCTTATCGCCTCGGATGTCAACTATTGTTAATTCAATGTCGTCACCAATCATAATTGTCTCGTCTTTATGGCGTGATAGCACTAGCATGTTAGGATCCTTCCTCAAGGTACGCTGCTATAAAAGCAGCTCTGTCGCCCTTCCCTGGGCGAACGCATGGTCTATTCAAAATTATGCAGTCAATCGTTCCTGTGTAGTGAGCCGTACGATTTCGTGCCGAGTTGTCCACCTCTTGTCAGCAAGTACTAATTGCATCGCTTGGTGATTAGCTAAATTTACGATAATTGGACCTTGCAAATTAACGGTCAATGTTTGGTCATACTTATTTACAATTACAAAAGTCTGCGCAGTTTCTAGGGTTGAAAGCTGTAAATCTTCCATCTGTTCTTTTCTAACAGTTGCTTGGTAATCAGGAACCCACGTGGAGGGATCGGTTACTACGAACGCTAACTCTGCAGCCTCTGTTGACTGCAACCAAAAGAATAACCCATCGTTGTCTGGTTGAAGAAGTGCGTACTGCGTATAACTTGAGAAGCCAAGTAACCCAGAGGGAAACTCTAGGATTCTGCTGTCGTCAACTTCGACTGTTCCGAAACGAGTCGTTTGTACATTCATTCTCTGGGCTTTCCTTGTCTGGTTCTATGAATCCTTCGGTGTCCCGCTACTGCAGCAGGCGACATCCTGTCCGAGGTCAATTCGGCATGAACCACGCTGCCGAGTGCGCCACAAATCAATGTGGTCGTCTTGCCATCGGCAGGATGATGCGACTTACGATAATCTCCGTTGAAAGAAGGCGAAAAGTCCGGTAATAACTAGCGGTTTATCAATGCCAATACAACGAAGACTAGGGCAATAAAACAAATCGTCAACGCTATGGACAGCATTTTAATTGTCCTGCCACCCTGCCTGAGTTTCCGTTGAAGTGCATGGAACTGGGGGGAACCGATACCTTCCTCAACGGCGTGCTTGCTCTCCTCAGAACGAGTCGGCAATGTTAAAGGCGTGGATTGTGTATCAAGAATCGATGTGTCCGAAAGAAATGAAGACATCCCATCAAACTTCCCCTCTGAAGGAACGGTAACATCCACTCCAAAATTATTGCGGTCTCTAAACGTTAAAAATGGCACATTGCACGCATCACAAGCACGTGCGTGTGGATCAACATGCTCGCCGCAATTATGGCATCTACCAAGGATGTGGGCAATTCCGGGCACCCTACGGGCTACTTTCCATAATTGCCTTGTAGTAGGCCCACGCAGGATCGTATGACGTTCTATATCCCCTCGACGAGCCAATTCTGCAATATGATCGTAGGTCATACCTGGGCTAAAGGGCGATTGCTGGTCCCTTGCCCACCAAGGACCTATAGACCCTTCTGCATGCAGCAAACCATCTGCATCAAGTGAGCTACTGCACACTTTGCATACTGAAGTTTCTTGCTGAGTCTCCCCACAGATGGGGCAGACGAGTATCCTTTGCTTAGCCATGTTAATACAACCCATTGTAGCGTCCAGATTGCCCCTTCTGTTATGCCTTTTTCTAAGCGCTTCTGCTTGCCAAAAACAGGCTACTCCTCCAATTCAGCAGGCAACAATGAAGATACAGGTCAAATCGCCAATTGTTGCAACAATCAATAATAGTACTATTCGTCAAGAAGATTTGTGGATTGCTCTTATGGAATGCAGTGGGCAGGAAATTCTTGATGATTTAATCCTAACTACAGCACTAGAAAATGAACTTGCAACAAATGGTTTTGAAGTTTTACAAACTGATCTTCGGTATGAAGAAGATATTTTGCTTTCATTGAGTTCACGAACTAACGAGGACTCGATTAATAAAATCCTTCAAGATCGAGGTATTGGTCCAGAACGAAAATCTCAACTTCTTTGGAGAAACGCAGCACTACGAAAACTTACCAGTGAAATCGAGGTAGGTGACGAAGCTGTTAAACGGATGTATTCCATTGTGCATGGACCAAAGTACCCTGCACGAATAATTGTCTTAACAACGCTAGGAGAAGCAAACGAAACAATCGTTCGATTACAAGATGGCGAAACGTTTTCTGACGTTGCCCTTGAAGTTTCCATTGACCCTTCGGCATCGCTTGGTGGTCTCGTCAACCCTATATCAACCTCAGACCCAGCATGGCCTTCAACCATCCGCGAATCAATTTCAACTGCAAAAGTCAACGAATTCTCTGAGCCTATTTTCATTGGAGACAGATGGGTTCTGCTTACCGTTACAGGTACTCCGTCTACTCCTACTGCAATTTTTGAAGATGTAGAAAATGAAATGCGACGGCTAACCACGTTGGCGCAAGAACGTTTCCAAATGGAGAAGATTGCGCAAAAGGTTATCGAAAAAGTTAATGTAAGAATATTCGACCAGCACTTGATAAACCCATCAGGTTCTGATCGTTAAACCACGCAGGAGTGCGATTGGAATAAGAATAATTGCTGGGAGAAACACACTCACGATTGCGGGTATTCCAGCAATTGGCATCAACATAACAACCATACCGCCAAACAAAATAGTAAGTGTGATTGCTCCACTTTTTACTGCTTGTCTAGAAATGGCGACTGTGTCTTTTGTTACAAAAAACGGAATTACAATGATAAGTGTGAGTATGTTCATTGCAATAGAAGAAAAACGTGAGTACCAGTGACGAAGTAGTAATGTTTCATCTCCAAAGGCACCTTTTGTATCGAGCATTCGATTAAGTTGAGTCATCCCAAGCATACCGACGTATTGGCTATACCGACGTAACGTCAGAATGTGGGGGGATAAATTGGTTTCATAATAATGTACTTTGACGGGAGAGAATGTTATTGCTTGCCCTGTCTGTTCGTCAAATTCGATGTCCACAGCAAGACCATCTTCAAGAATCCAACCTTCCTCTGTATTCGTATCCCATGTTGCACTTGTAGCTTTTATTTGACGAACCATCCTACCAATTTCATCACGTTCTAGAAACGACGGCTCGGTGATAATTCCAGTACTCGGATCAATCGATGGTGCCAGAAGGAGAGCCCCATTACTATCTTTTGTAAACGGGACTGAAAAAGATGCTGTTGCATTATCGATTGATTCATCGTGGTTTCGAAGAAGTAATGGTGCAACTCGAGGCAACATATATTCTTGATTCACCAAAGCTAGAGCGCTTATTCCTGCCATTACGTACACAAACGGAAGTGCTATTCGCTGCAAACTAATTCCTGCAGCCATAATCGCAACAAACTCGCGTGCTCGCAACATGCTTGCTGCAGTAAATCCCATTGCACCGATCGCGATTACTCCATGAAGGTAGGCAAATACTTGAAATAAGCGAGGACCTTCAAACCCAATAGCTACTTGAACAACATTGAATATCTTCGAAAAGAAACCAGCGTCGGCAGATATTTCAGAAGCGGTTTTTCCAAATTCATCAAGATTAACAATAATGTCAATGACTGCACCAAGAAGAAAAAACAACGTAAAGAGAACTATAAAGTTCACTATCATTTTTTTCATGATGTACCAAGTCAATCTCCGCATCTTAAGTTGCCCTCAACTTTAACCAGTTCAAAATAACAAACAGTACAAGTGCAATGTTTCCAATCCACATTACAAAAAAACCGGTTCCAACGTTCGCGTCCCGAATCATTTGGCCTCCAGAAAAAACCAGTAGTAAGGCTATAACTGCTGGCACGAATACTAGTGCGTAGACCTCAAGTGGCATCTTATTTGTATACCGAATAGCCAAAACACTTCCAAGCAGAATCGCAAGCAATGGCAACATGCTAACTGCCCAACGCTGGCCGATTCGACCAGCGACATGATTATCAAGCGCGACAATATGCCTACGCAAATTAGCTGCTGAATTTTTGATTCTTAGATTGTATGGGGACAATTGATCGCCACGCTGAAGCAAAGATTGGGTTGAAACAACTTCTGAAACATCTTGAGTAGAAAGCCCCATTATCTGCAATGAGGGGATCACTATTTCGCCTCGCTGGTTCTCACCAATTTTTCCTACTCCAACAACGACATCTCTCATCACTAAGGTCGTGGACTGGAGCACCCCTAGTTCAAATTCAGTCTCCAACGAAGCTCGTTCGGGATTCAGTACATTTCGATCGCCATTATCGGTAATTGCTGTCACTCTAATTGGAGCAACAAACAACCCTTCATCAAATCCATCCGCCTCAATAACGAACCTTCGATCACCTTCATCTGAAACACATTGTAATTCCCCCGTCTCAGCCACTTGATTATGAATAGATGTTTGAAATTCGTATATCGATAGATTTGTTTTTAACGAAATTGCAGCTTTTTTTACATAACTGTATTCTTCAGGATGCTCTTGCAAATTTCTTAAATCACCCATCGACAGTGCTGTAAGCCTTTGATTGGTTAAAGAAGGTAAGTTTATTTCGTGTGTGAGACGACCCTCGGGAGCACCCTTTAAAACTCCTGCTCCCTCTGCACTACGCGTCCACTGTGTAGTATTTCTCATCTCTACTGAAAGCGAAGTTACGTTGTTCTCTCTCGCAATATCGATGACTGCTGCTGAGGCGGTGAAGTACATAGAGGCACTTCCATCTCTGTCTAATTTTGCTACTGCAACTTGGTCAAGCGCCATTCGCTCCTCCTGACCATCTGCTCCTGGAAAAATATCCTTTGCCCAAATAACTAAATCACCCTGTACAAAAGGCGTTTCTTGCTCAATGGAACTCTTCAAAAGTTTTGGGAGATCAGCGGTGATAGCCTGCGCCATCTTTCCGATAAACATTGGAATAATTGATTGCGTCAATACAGCAACAATGATTGTTAGTACCACACCAAAAAATGCCATTGGAGCTAGCAAACGAATATATGATTGTCCGCAAACTGCCATCGCTATAAACTCATTATCTTGTGCCATTCGATGCAGACAAATAGTTGCTGCAAATGCTCCTGCAAATGGCAATGCGAATTGGAGCATTGGAATTATTGCTAAAAACAGATACTTTAAGGTGTCCCAGCCGCTCACCAAATTTTCACTAGATAAAGGTTTTATCGCCGCACCAAAGGCAACAACAATTACGAGGATGGTGGCTGTAATGGCAAATTGCCGCAGCACGTCAAACAGCATGTATCGGTAGAACCGCCACGGCATAAGTCGGCATTATGGTCTGACTGCAGAACATTGCAATTGGTTTAAGGGCACGAACTATTTTTTTTCGTCAAAAATGCAGCGAACCACCCAATATATACAAAAGAACAAGCTAATCCAAGCTCTCGTTATCGGACTCAACAAGTGGGAGGATAGGCAATTCATGCGTTTTACGATGGTTTCAATATCCTAAAACCTCAATTTCATACATCAAGAGAAGATTGCCCTTCAAAGGTATTCGATTCTACTTCAACGATGTATCCATTATCTTCACATCCCTCTGAAAGGCGTGGTTTAGCTCTGCTAGAGGTCATGATTGCCGTTGCCATTCTTACGGTTGCCGTAGTTGCAATAACCTCTGCAATTGTTGGTGGACAACAACAGAGCCTTGAATCACGAACAACAATAGTCGCGAGTATTGCCGCAGAGTCTCTACTTGCAACACTCTCGCAAGAGCCCTGGGAGTCAATAGATTCATGGGATGGATACTCTGAAGAGGTTGGTGAAATTGTTGACGCAACTGGTCTTCCAATTGGTGGAGATTGGGATGTATTGGGCCGATCCGTTTCTGTCATTGAAACTAATTTGTACGTTGAGCCCCTCCTAGTATTTATCACAGGCAAAACTGTATCCGTTTCAGTATTTACAAAGGATGGCAGAGAACTAACTTCTGTAAATCGTTTTATACCGGAGCCTCAATCATGAAACGCAGAGGTTTATCATTGTTAGAAATGACCCTTGCTATTGGGCTCACTGCAATCATCGGCGCAGCTATCGCAGCGATGATGGCTGCTGCTACAAACAGCCTTACATCAAAAGATGACGGAAGACAGTCGTCTATTCGATTAGCAACAACTCAAGTACGGCTTGGTGCGTACATTGCCCCTTCACGATGCATCGTTGATAAAAACAATTCACACATCACGCTGTGGCACGAAGACAGCACAGAAAGCAAAACTATCAACGCTTCAGAGATTCGTTGGATTCAATTTAACGAGGAGAACAAACTTCTTGCCGTGAAATTCATCGTTTTTCCCGAGGAATGGAGCGATTCCATGATTGACTCCTACGATACCGAATGTGATAGCGATACTGATTATGAATCCCTGCTTTATTCCTTTGAGGATGAAGGGTTAGTTGAATCAATCCCACTTGTTGACGCTATTGCTTCATGCAATTTCTGGATGAATGAAACTGAGCCATTTGAAGCAACTCATGTCAGTATTCGTTTCTCACTTGAATCTACTTTTGGAATAACGCACGACGCAGTAATCGATGAATCTATCCGATTGCACCAACCACCAACGGAGCAACCATGAACACACAAACCCGATTACATCGCAGGCGTGGTATTGCTTTGATGCTTGTCATGATTGCTATTCTTGTTGTTGGCGGAATGGCTACTGCTTACTTTAGCGCACGAGACAACTCTCTTGCAATTAGTACTAATGTTTCATCCGCTTCTCGTGCGAGAATCGCTGCAGAGTCAGGTCTCGACCTAGCAATTGCAATCCTTGAAACAAATGCAGACTGGCGAACCAACCACATCGATGGAGTAATTCTTCAGGATTATCAACTTTCAGATAGTTTTATTACAATCACAGTCGTCGATAAAGAAACTGATTTGCCTCCTACAGAATCTACCATGGAAGTTGACATCACCGTCCTATCCACTGTTGAAGGAAGAACTCAAATTACACAGGCAACTGCAACAATCATTCCTAATGATGATGAATTCGATGTCGACTACAGTGAATACGCGGTGTTCGCTCAGGACGAAATTACAATAAGCGATGCATCAACCGTTAAAAACTGGACTGCGTCACCTTCGTACACACAGAATACAGTTCAAATCGGCACGCTTGCTACACAACCATTGGCCGTACAAATCGACACCGTATTTTCAACTTCTAGTTTAGAACTTCATTCATATGATTATGCTTCATCAATGCTTTCCTCTAGAAACCTACGCCGATTTGAATTCAATGACCAATTACCGTTCTTTGACCCACCGCCAGCCCCTTCTGGGGGGAAAGCCTTTGAGTTAAGCGCTGCTGGTAATGAACACGATAGTGATGGATCATGGAATGACCACTTCGCACCCATGTTTTTGAATCACTCTTTCGGGAGCAATAGTACTGACACATATATTTCTGAAGGCACCTATTCTGTAGATGTATTATCTCTCAATAGTAGGCACTCAATAACCATTATTGGTGATGTCATCATTAGCGTAGATGATGATCTCATACTCAGAAACACAACTATCACGCTTGCTGACGATGCTACATTAGCTATCCATGTTGGCGGTGACTTAAAGATAAAATCAAGCCGTATTGGAGATGAAAGTCATTCCTCAAACAGTTGGATGGATCCAAGCCGAGTACAACTGTATGGGCATGGTTCAAATGACTGGGAAATATCTGGCATTTCATTAGTAAAAGCTGAACTCTATGCTCCAGATTGCGAAATAGAATTGCGAGGCGCTTCTACGCTTTGTGGTCGAGTAGCAGGAGAGGAAGTAAACATCAGAGGAACCTCTCGTATCCTGTACGACCAATCACTTGACCACGGAGGCTTTGCGGAAACTGACGGAATGCTCTATACCGAAAATGGAAGTTTGCGGAGTGAACTTCAACTAATCTCAGAACTTAATCCCACACTACTTGAATCGATTGAGCAAGCATTCTTTGCAACAATCGATTCGTACCCAATTGATAGTGACGCGTATGCAATGGCAAATAATTCGTATTTTGCTGATTGGAGAGATGAACCAACAGATCGTCTTCACGATGTTATCTACGAAATAGTAGTACATGGCACCGATGCTCGTCGTTGGGAACGATTAGCCCGAGTTGCTCACAATACAATCGATAATTCTCATAGCAACGGAACGAACAGAAATTACTCCCCTCCGCAATTCGATGATATTAACCAGTTTGACTGGGATGATCTCAATTGGGATGATTTTGAGAATGATATGAGCGATGAATATTTCAATAATTTATCTATGGTGAACTTTCAATGAAAACGAACGCACCAAAACATGGCTTCACGATTGTCGAGTTAATGTTATCACTTGGCATTTTGGCAATACTTGCAGCCCTTGCTGCTCCAATGTTTGGAAATGATGATGCTCTTCAACTCGATGTTGCAAAACGCTTACTTGTTAGTGATCTTGAATATGCTCAAATACTTGCAATTGCAAGTCCAGAGCAGGAAATAGCATTGTTCGTTGACCCCAATGGAAAAGGTTGGGGTATTGCGACAATTGATGAACCCGATACTCCCCTATCAGATCCAATTACTGGAGAGATACTTGTAACTCAACTTGGATATGGCTCAGCAGCTCCATCTACAGACGTTACGATTCAGTGCAATACAACAGGAAACATGGTTGCATTCGACCCAAATGGTGGGCTTGTTGATTTTACGCAAACTGCAGAATTTCTACTACAGAGCAGTGAAATGACAACCATAGTTGCAATTAACCCTACAACAGGATCCATTCAGTAATTATTTAATGCCGTACTCTTTTAACTTGCGATAAAGAGTTCGCTCACCAATTCCAAGTAAATTCGAAGTCTGCTCTCTGTTACCACCAGTCATTGCGAGCGTTTGTCGAATCGCTTCTTTCTCTAATTTATCAAGACCAATTCCTGCAAGGCTACCAACGTCGTATGAATCTTCTGATTCGGAACTTCGTACTTCATCTGGAACCTGAGCAAGAGTAATCACATTACCTTCTCCTGTTACGGCCATCCGATGAACCACATTAAAGAGTTCGCGAACATTTCCAGGCCAATCATAAGCAACGAGCCTCATCATTGCAGGTTCAGAAATTGTTGGCCGGTTGCAGTCCATATCAGCAGAAAATTTACCTAACGCATGGTTCACGAGCAGCGGAATATCTTCTCGACGTTGACGCAAAGGTGGAACATGGAGTTCTGCACCGTTAATCCGAAAATATAAATCCTCTCTAAAGTCACCACTTTTCACTCTAGCTTTCAAATCCTGGTTTGTCGCAGAGACAAATCGAACATCAGTTTTACGATCACTATTTTGACCAAGACGAACTACATCACCGGTTTCAAGAACTCGAAGTAACTTCGCTTGCATAGCAATAGGCATATCACCAATTTCATCAAGAAACAGCGTTCCACTGTTTGCATATTCAAAGACGCCTTCTCGATCTCGGTCAGCACCTGTAAATGCTCCGCGGACATGTCCAAAAAGTTGATCTTCCAGGAGTGACTCGCTTTGACCTGCACAATTAAAGGCAACGTACTTTTTCGACGCTCTCTTAGACTGGTTATGAATTGCTGCGGCAACCAATTCCTTTCCTGTACCAGATTCACCCGTGATAAGTACAGGGAGATTGCTCGGGGCAACTTGGCGTATAAGTTCAACGATTTTTCTTATCGCTGGCGAATCCCCAATGATTCCTTCAAAGCCAAAAGCAGAATCGACTTGACCCTTCAGACTCTCGTTTTGTTGGCGAAGCATAACAGTCTCTGCAGCTCGATTCACTAAGTTTCGAAAAACGTCAAGGTCAAGGGGTTTTTCTATAAAATCGTAAGCGCCGCCATGAAGTGATTTTTTTGCAGTTGGAATATCGCCGTGGGCGGTCACAACAATAGTCGCTGCGCCCTCTTGATGTTCCTTAGCAAACTCTAGTACCTTTAAACCAGATTGCTCCTCTTCCATAACCATGTCGGTAACAATGACATCAAATGTTCCCATTGTGAGTTCATCTTGAGCATTCTCAAAACCATCTACAATCGTGCAAACATGCCCAAGCCTTCTTAGAGATTCAGCCATGACTTCGGCGTGATCTGGTTCGTCATCAACAATTAATATTTGTGCGTGTAAATCGGACATGTATGTGAATTGTACATCGAAAAAGAAAGGTGCCCAAGTTCAAGGCAGCAAGTGAATCACGGCGATAGAATCTACAGATGACGCCCCAGCCACTTCCTGATTTTGCTTCTGAATCTGTACAAGGAAAACTTTTCCATTTTGTGGGCATCGGGGGGTGTGGAATGAGTGGGTTGGCTCGACTTCTTACCAATCTATGCGCAAATGTCCAAGGCACAGATCCTATCGAAAGCGATGTGACACGAGCACTAAGAGGCGATGGCATCTCGATTTCTTCCGTCCAAGATGGGAGCACCATTCACGAAAATATCGACATTCTTGTGCACTCAGCAGCCATTCCGCCTGAGCATCCAGAAATTGCTAGAGGAGACGAACTTGGGATTCCTGTCGTCACGTATTCGCAAATGTTGGGGTTCGTTCAAACTCGCAACACCGGAGTCTGCGTTGCTGGCACACATGGAAAATCAACAACCGTATCCATGCTCTGCGCAATTCTGCTCGACTGTGGCTTTGACCCAAGTTTTATCGTCGGCGCAAACTGCGCTCAGATTGGCGGCTCAAGCAGAGTGGGAAATGAAACTATTTGCAATGGACCTCTCAAAGGCAAACCAGGGATTCTTATAAGCGAATCGTGTGAATTCAATCGGTCATTTCATGATCATTTTCCAAAATTAGGTCTTATCAATAACATCGAAGAAGACCACCTCGATTATTATCAATCACTCGATGCAATAATAGAATCATTTCATGGTTTTGCAAAACGAATTCCGGAAAGTGACCAAGGTGGGTATTTGCTCATCGCCCATGACGGTGCGCATAGAAATAACATCACGCCCGGTCTAAAGTGCAAGGTAGAAACTTTTGGCTTTCATCCAGAAGCTGATTACCAAATCATTTTTGACCCAAGCGTACAACGCGTTGGAATCCTTAGGGATGGCATGTGGACTATCCAATGGACGAATCCAATGCCCGGTTCTCATAATGCGTTAAATGCTGCAGGCGCTGCTATCCTTGCTGTTCACTTGGGACTCGATTGGGAAATGGTAAAGACTCCACTCGAACAATTTACTGGGTTAGATAGGCGGTTACAAAAACTTGGCACATTCGCGTGTAAGAACAGTGGATTCGCAACTGTCTACGATGACTACGGTCACCACCCCACAGAGATAGAGATAACTCTTCGAGCACTTCGTTCTGCAGAATTACCAAACCGACTGATTTGTGTCTTCCAGCCACATCAACACAGCCGAACAAGGTTCTTGTTAGACCAGTTCGCACAAAGTTTTTCATCTGCAGATGAGGTAATTGTTCCCCACATCTACTTTGTGAGAGATTCAGAAACTGAGCAACAAAGAGTTTGCTCACAGGATCTAGTTGACAAACTCATAGCAAACGGATTAGACGCGAAGCACATCAATCAGTTTGAAGACATTATTACTCACCTCCAAAAGACCGCTCGCGATGGAGATTTAATAGTCATCATGGGAGCGGGTCCTGTCACTTCGATTGCACATGCGCTTGTTTCAGAAAACAAGATTTCATTAGAGCAATGAACACACTCATCCAATCTGATTTTTTTACAAATATTGATGTCAAAATTCAATTCGATGCACCAATCGGAAACATGACTTACTTTGATCTAGGTGGTTCTGCTGATGTGCTCGCACTTCCTCAATCAATTGACGCGCTTTCTCGCATTGTAAAAAAGTGTTACAACGCTGGAATTCCTCTTCGAATATTAGGCAAGGGTGCGAATCTCCTCGTTGATGACGATGGTGTAGAAGGTGTCGTGATAAAGCTCAGTCACGATTGCTTCAAGGCATGTTCGGTTGATGCGAAAAACGCAGCGCATAATTTACACTGTATGGCTGGCGCAGACTTAAGCCAAACGATTATGCAATCCGCTCGCGAGGGACTTCAAGGTCTTGAGGGACTTTCTGGAATACCTGCTTCCATTGGTGGCGGCATACAAATGAATGCTGGCGGCAAATTTGGTTCCATAGTTGATTCCCTCACCTCGATTACTTGTTTGTCGGAAAATGGCGAACTTATCTCGCATTCTTCAGATGAATTTTGTTTTGAATACAGACAAAGCAATATCACCGAACCGATCATTCTTTCTGGCACGTTTACGTTAACTCCTGACGATCCAATCGTTATTCGTGATGCAATAAAAGAAATCTTTGCATGGAAGAAATCGATGCAACCACTTGCAGACACCTCAGCAGGGTGTGCATTTAAAAACCCCATCAACAAAATTAATGAACGTGTTTCTGCGGGAAAACTCATTGATGAATCTGGGCTAAAGGGGTTCAGCATTGGCGGAGCAATGGTTAGCCATCAACACGCAAACTTCATTACCACCAATTCAACCGCCAAAGCTCAAGATGTCATTGCCATCATGCATGAAGTAAAAAAGCGAGTTTTTGATAATACTGGTATTCATTTACAACAAGAGGTTGTTGTTTGGTCTCGCAATTCTGAGACAGATCAATGAGCAAAAAACATGTAACTGTTCTGATGGGTGGTCCAGACGCCGAACGTGATGTATCGATACGTTCTGGAATGGCTGTGGCACAAGCTCTCAAAAATTCAGGAGAGTTCTTCGTAGAAGAACAAATTATTGACATCCCAAGCCTTGAGGATATTGCAAACATTCAGTGCGATATTGTATTTCCTGTATTGCATGGGCCGTTTGGTGAGGGTGGGCCACTCCAACAACTTCTTGAGAATGCAGGCAAAATTTTTGTAGGTTCCTCAAGCAAATCGGCTGAACTTGCAATGGATAAATCCACAACAAAGCAAATAGCAATTGGTCTAGGAATACAAACCCCAAAGTGGTGTGTTCTTAATGAGAACGATACATGCGATTTACCACTACCCTTTGTTCTCAAACCAATTGACGATGGATCAAGCGTTGACGTTGAATTTTGCAATTCTACCGAAGATGTGCAAATTAATAAAACTGAATTGTTTAAAACCCGAAAACAACTCTTAGCAGAAGAATACATTCAGGGTCGCGAGTTGACTGTTGGAATTGTTAACGGAGAACCACTTCCAATTATTGAAATCATTCCACCAAACGAATCGTACGATTTTGTGGCAAAGTATCAAAGCGAAGACACGCAATATGTCATCTCACCCAATCTGCCTACATACGATTGCGTGAACTCAGCCATGAAACTTTATGAAGAAATGAATATCCTTGATATAGCTAGAGTTGATTTTCTCCTTGATGACCGAGGCTCTTGGTTGCTAGAAATCAACACTATGCCGGGTTTTACAAACCATTCTCTTGTTCCTATGGCTGCAAAGCATATTGGAATCACGATGGATACCCTCTGCGCATCACTGGTTCATGCCGCAATGGCACGCTGAGTCAAGTCGTAACGACCTCCTAGTCGATGGTGTACTACGCTATGGCACGAAAGAAGAAAAAGAAGTTCTCGTATAGCCTATTAACGCTTCTTGGAGCACTTGGTCAAATATTCAAGTCTCCAGTTGTTCTCTCTTGGGCACTCGCAATTGGAGGCCTTATCACGTTAACTGCAATGAGTGTTCCAAAGTTACGAGCTACTCAGCACCCTGCTGCTGATTTTTCGGTCACATTCAGTTCACCCCCTATTTGGCTCAACAAGGTTTTACTCCAAGAACTTCAAGACAAAGCAAAAATTCAATTGTCTAAAACAGAGGTGAGCAGAGAGAGTCTGATTCAAACTTCAGATGCACTCGCTGCAACTGGATGGTTTCTTGATGTAAACCAAGTGCGATGGGTTGATGAAAACGAAGCCGTCGTTGATGCTACGTTCCTTATTCCATACGCAAGAGTTCTCGACGGATTAGGAAGTGTGTATATCGATGATAGTGGACGACGTTTACCATTAAGAAATGGAGAGATTGTCGACACCAAGTATCATTTCATTACGATTTCGCTCCCGCAATTTGATCGACCTCAACGACCTGGTCTCCAATGGAATGGCGAAGATGTCATGGCTGCACTCGATGTATTGAAACTCATCTACAACAAACCTTGGGCATTACAGGTAACTGAGATAAACCTAGGCAAATGGCCATCGAACAAATCACTTACGCTGATCTCTGATTCATCGAGCCGTTTAAACTGGGGATCAGCTCCCGGACAAGAAAAATCGCTTGAGTCTCTCGCTGACAAGAAACTCGAGTGGATAAACTCTATGTACGAAAGTTCTGGAAGAATCGATTTAAACTCATCATCAGAGTTCGATTTAACAAATCCTACTCGAGTCTATCGAAAATAAGTACTTCGCCTTCTCTTTTCGCATATCTTGGGGGCATGTTTCCTAACTCATTTCCAGTTATTTTATTGACTTCAGAATTGCTACTAAAATTTCTGATGGTTGGCGTCCTGCTACTAAGCAAGAAAAAATCCGATTCAGCAAAGATTGCTTGGATGTTTTTGATTATCGCACTGCCATTTATTGGCACGTTCATTTTCTTACTTGTTGGAACTCGAAGATTAGGCAGTAGACGAAGAAAGCGAAACAGGAAAATTTTGGAGGAAATACCACAAAGTATTTCTCCTCACATACAAAATGCAAACTCGCATGTAATTCAACCACAAGAAAAATATTTTTCTGTTTCTCACATTGCTTCTTCCATTGGAGGCTCTGCCGTTCTCTGCGGGAATGATGCAACGTTAATTAGCGAATCAGATATCTTCATCGAATCTCTCGCAGAAGACATCCGCAACGCAAAAGAACAATGCCATCTACTTGATTACCTAATGCTCGACGATAAAGCAGGTGAGATAATTACAGAGTCACTCATTGAAGCAAACCGCCGTGGAGTTCAGTGCAGACTACTCCTTGATTCTCTTGGGTCAAAAGGTTTTTTCAACTCTTCTCTTTATTGCTCACTGAAAGAGTCAGGTGTACAAGTTGCCGAAGCACTGCCTGTAAATATTTTACGTGCAATTTTTGCCAGAGTCGATTTGAGGAACCATCGGAAGATCGCCGTGATTGATAACACCATCGGATACATGGGGTCGAACAATATCGCTGAAAAAGAGTTTGCTGTAAAGAAAAAATTTGCGCCCTGGGTTGATGCATCCGTTCGTTTAACGGGGCCAATCGTACGAGAACTTCAAGCTATCTTTGTACAAGATTGGTTTATGGATACAGATGAAGATCTTGACGCTCTACTAAAAGAACCAATCAATACTAATTGCCATGGAATCTCCGCGCAACTTATGGCAACTGGTCCAAACAGTACCAATTTAGCTTTAAGCCAACTTCTTCAGACTGCTTTTTTTAGTGCGCAACAGAAACTTGTCATTACTACTCCATATTTTTCACCTGATGATGCAACAGAGTCTGCTTTGCTCATTGCTGCAAAACGAGGTGTCGAAACACACCTTGTGCTTCCTGCAAAAAACGATTCGAGACTTGTGCAAGCTGCAAGCAGAAGCAGATATTCATACTTGCTTCGAGCTGGTGTGCAAGTACATGAATACAGAGGCGGACTATTGCATGCTAAAACCGTAACTATTGATGACGAAATTGCTCTTATAGGATCGGCAAACCTTGACCGCCGCAGTTTAGATTTGAATTTTGAAGTCAGTATGCTTGTATATGATTCGAAATTTGCAAAAGAACTACGAACGTTACAGTACACATACATTGATCAATCACACAAAATTCCTATCGATTTGCCAAAGCAATGGTCCATTTCACGTCGGTTATGGCAGAATGCAGTTAGCCTTATCGCTCCAATTTTGTAACAATGGGTAAGATAATCGGTCTAATTGGGCATCTTTAAAGAACTTGTAGCGCCTTGAATCCGAAGTAGTAGTCAGATTGGGGCTAAATAGCGCCGATATAAAGACTTCCTATGTCAAAAATCACTCTAGCCCTACTATCGCTCATTGCATGCATTAGTCTTGGAGGACAGGTTTTTGCTGATTATCTCACCATAAGCAGTTCGGATGGCACTTATGACATGTATGCAGGTGATTTCAATGGACTCCTTGGGAGCAGCGATCATCAATTTTCGATGAGCGACCTAGATATCCTTGCTGGAACCCTCAACAATGATGGCATTGAAACTGTTGGGCAACTGACTTTTATATTGGCAAGTACTGATGCTGGTATGTCATTCATTGGTTTATTTGATGGTATTCCAATCAACGACCCAATTGGATCCACTCCGAATCAGTTTTTAGGTGTTTCAGCAACAACTAGTACAAACACTGATTGGTTTGCGTCTGGTGATAGTGGAAGCCAAACTGATTGGTATGACCTTGGAAACGGAACGCAACTTGTAAATTCTTATCTCGGTTGGGATCATGGTCAGACCTCAGCGGGATTCGCTTGGGGAAATGTTGAAGAGGCGAGATCGGGGACTGTGAGTTTATACGATATCGATTTAACAGAATTTGCTGGCGAACCAATTCAATTTGTCACCTTTCAGGATAGCCATTGGGACGTGGCTGGCTCTGCCGATTTCTCACTTATGGGTCAGTATGCTTTTTCATACCAATTCGTTCCTGCCCCTGGCGCAATTGCCTTGCTTACGATCGCCGGCCTTACAGGCAAACGGCGACGCCGCAAATAACTCTTTTCCTCTGTGGCATGATACGATGGGGATATGGCAATCAACCTCACCTTTCATGGACAATCGTGTTTTCAGCTTGATGATGGGATTCATAACCTCGTCATTGATCCCTTCTTTACAGATAATCCCGTTGCGACCATTTCTGCGGAAGATGTGAAATGCACTCATATCGCTGTAACACATGGTCACTTTGACCACTTTGCCGATTGTGAGGAAATTGCTAAAGCGAACGATGCGACGGTCTTTGCTGCGTATGAAATATGTGAATACCTTGGCGAACAAGGACACGAAAAATGTGAACCAGGTAATCCAGGCGGTCGGATTGAAGCACCGTTTGGAGGAATCTCATTCACCCAAGCATTCCACTCATCAAGTTACAACGGAAGATACATGGGTATGCCGTGCGGTCTCATGATTGAATTTGGAGGTGCTGTCATTTACCACGCTGGCGACACAGCCCTTTTCTCCGACATGGAACTTCTCGGGCAAATATACCAACCCGATATCGCCATGTATCCTATAGGAGACAGATTCACAATGGGGCCAGAAATGGCCGCTGCAGCAGCAGAGATGATCGGAGCTCCAACTGCAATTCCAATGCACTACAACACTTGGCCGCCAATCGAAGTCGACGTTTCACGTTTTGCTCCAAAAGAGATTGATGTGCTCGTTATGGAACCCGGTGATGCATTAGAACTCTCTACAGAATGACAATAGTCGACACAATTCTCCGCGGCGGGAAAGTCATCAACGTACAAACACGTTCGATTGAATATATTGACGTTGGAATCAAAGATGGAATAATCGTGTTCGACGCTACCGAAGCACAAGAAATTATTGATGTAAACGGCGCTTATATTGCTCCCGGTTTTATCGACGCACACATGCACGTCGAATCCACCATGCTCCCCCCAACTTCCTTTGTGCAACTTACCCTTCCCCACGGAACGACTACTGCCATTTTTGACCCGCATGAAATTGCGAATGTCCTTGGAATTGCAGGCATTAAACTTATCATGGATGACGCAAAAGGTATTCCGTTCGATGCGTATTTTGCTGCAAGTTCCTGCGTACCCGCTTCCCCACTTGAAACCAGCGGAGCTGTGTTACTCAGCGATGATTTAGAACCACTTTTTGAAGACGAACGAGTGATCGCCCTTGCAGAAATGATGAACTTTCCCGGAGTTATCCACGATGACGAAGAGGTTCACAAAAAAATCAAAATGGGACTGCGACATGGCAAGGTAGATGGACACTGCCCCGGACTTCGTGGAAAAGAGTTACTGAAATACATTGCCGCTGGTATTTCGAGCGACCATGAATCCATCACAGAAAAAGAAGCGCAAGAAAAACTAGACGCAGGCATGCAAATATATATTCGTGAGGGTAGTGCTGCAAAAAACCTTGAAGCTCTCTTGCCAATCATCACCCCAGAAAATGCACACAAGATATGTTTCTGCACTGACGACAGGCACCCAGCTGATTTGCGCGACGAGGGACACATCGATCACATCATCCGAAAAGCCATTTCGCTTGGGCTTGACCCAATACTCGCTATTTGTATTGCAACAAAACACGTATCAGACCATTACGAACTCAACGACATTGGATCCATTGAAGAAGGAAAATTTGCAAACCTCGTTATCTTTGACGACTTGCAGAGTCCGAACCCAAAACAAACATGGCACCATGGAAAGCTCGTTGCTGATAACGGTAACGTTATTGAAATTGAATGCACAACAGATTGGACCATTGCAAAAGACAGTGTACATCTACCCTCTTCTATTACACAAGAATCATTCGCAATACATGTTCAAAGCGAACTCGTTCGTGTCATTGGGCTTATCCAAGGGCAACTCTTTACTGAGGAACTTCACCTCAAGACAACCGATGAAGATGTGTTAAAGATGGCAGTCATCGAACGACACCACAACACCGGAAATATTGGACTCGGTTTCGTTCACGGGTTTGCTTTTACCGGGGGTGCAATTGCATCAACGGTTGGGCACGATTCGCACAACATCGCGGTTGTTGGAGACAACGATGAAGATATGTGTATTGCTGCTACTGCGATTGCTGATTCAGGTGGTGGGCAGTGCGTAGTTTCGGGAGGTAAGGTGCTTGCAATGCTACCCTTGCCAATTGCGGGCCTTATGTCAGACTCTCCTCCAGACGTTGTCATCGAGCAACAGCACGCCGTACTCAAGGCAATTGCATCGCTTGGCTGCCCGCTTGACGATCCATTTATGCCACTAAGTTTCTTGCCACTGTCAGTCATTCCAAAACTTAAACTCAGCGACTTGGGGCTTGTCGATGTTGACCAATTTACAATCGTTCCTATAGAAGTATGCCCCACCGAATAAGAGAAGAAATTGACCGAGAGCTTGCCGAGGCAAGGAAAATTGCTCGCGAAGCAAGGTCTGAGGCAATGCCGTGGCTCTACTGGGCAATTGCAGCATCCTTTTACCTTTATGAATTTTTTGCAAGAGTTGCTCCAAGTGTTATGGAAGGAACCTTGCAAAATGAATTTGCATTGGATGCATCCACGCTGGGATTTGTGATGGGCTTGTATTACCTCGCTTACGCTCCCATGCAACTCATCGTGGGAATAACACTTGACAGATTCGGTTCTAAAAAATTATTAAGTAGCGCTGCAATAATCGCAGGAATCGGTTGCCTTGCCTTCGCACTTGCTGAAACAACTGTAATTCTTGGACTCGGACGAATTATGCTCGGCATAGGTTCTTCGTTTGCATACGTTGGTGCTGTCTACGTCGCCACCGTATGGTTCCCAAGAAGAAAACTAGCATTCATTATGGGAATGACTGCAGCGCTTGGAACGTTAGGCGCAGCTCTAGGGCAAGCACCACTTGAAATTGCTGTTCAAGAGTATGGCTGGCGAAGTGCAATGTATACAGCAGCGCTTGTGGGTTTAGTAATTGCAATTATGATTTGGATGATTGTTCCAAGAAGACCCGATTGGTTCCTGAAAATTGCAAAAATTGAAAACCAAGAATCGGAAGACTCTATGTTTGCAGGACTTAGAGAAGTTGTTTCAAATGGGCAAACTTGGCTCATATCGATTATTAGTTTGTTGCTTTACGTTCCTATCTCTACATTTGGAGCACTTTGGGGTGACGAATTTATTGCTACGTCATCTGGTGTTTCTAAAGAATCTGCGGCTTGGGCAATGACAACGTTATTCTTGGGCTTTGCAGTCGGCGGACCATTACTTGGATGGCTATCAGATAAATATAAGACAAGACGACGTCCAATATTCTTAGGTGGTGGTTTATGCGCTGCATCAATGAGTATGCTATTACTTGCCTCATTTCTACCCTTTTGGATAACAGTAGTCTTCCTCATCCTTTCTGGATTCTTTGCAGGCGCACAGGCAATTACATTTGCTACTGCTGTCGAACAACACAGTTCATCGTGTAAGGCAACAGCAGTCGCCTTCGTTAATTTCTTTGTCATGCTTGGTGGTTTTATATTACAGCCAATATTTGGTTCGGTGCTTGACTTAACCTCAAAGACTGATGCATACACAGCAAGCGACTATAGGATGGCGCTTGTTTTACTTCCAATTTCTCTTGTCGTTGGAACCATTCTCTGCCGTTGGCTTAAAGAAACGGACACTCCGTGAACGTCGCGCTTGTAAGTTGTACCAATCTGCCTGAGTGGGAAGTTGATGACAAACCCCTCATCAAAGCACTCGAACAAAAAGGCGCAAAGGTACATTGCCCATCTTGGACAGATTCTATCGATTGGAATAAATTCGACATTTCAGTAATTCGAACAACGTGGGACTACCACCAGCAAAAAGTTGGATTTGTGAATTGGTGTAAAACTGTACCTCGGCTATTCAATAATGCTTCTATCGTTGAATGGAACACGCATAAATCATACTTACGTGAACTTGAACAATATGGCACAACAATTGCACCAACTATCTGGATTGACGAAAACAAAAAAGTTGACATTCTACAGTTAGTCAAGCAGTTTGATTCATTACGAGGGTTCATCAAACCGCAAGTTGGTGCATGCGCATCGGATACCCTTAGGTTTTCAATGGATGAACTGGAAGATGCCCAGAAATTTCTTGATGACAATCTACATCAAGACATGATGTTGCAACCATATTTAGAGAGCGTGGAAACCGAAGGTGAACTTACTGCAATTTTTATAGATGGCAAGTTTACACACGGCGTTCAAAAAATACCAGTAGAAGGTGACTACAGAGTACAGGATGATTTTGGCGCAATCGATATGCCGTATTCATTTACAGATGATGAAATTGCCACGATGGAACAAACACTATTGTCTGTTCCGAATCATGAAGATTTATTATATGCACGTTTTGATTATCTTCGCGACAACTGTGGAATATTAGTTCTAAACGAACTTGAACTCGTTGAACCATCGCTTTTCTTTAGACATTGTGAGGATTCAGCAAAACGTCTAGCCGAAGCCATTATCAAACGAGTATGATGTTGAAATGACATTGCTCGCACTCT
>JABHWX010000101.1 GCA_018657585.1 Phycisphaerae bacterium | reverse complement strand
CTTGCTCTGTGGTCTCAGCAGGTTCACGCATGATGATGCCAAGTTCATCGAGTTGAACAGGGTCAGCTTCGCCTGGGGCTTCGCACATCAAGTCTGCGCCAGTTTGCGTTTTCGGGAATGCAATGACGTCGCGAATGTTGTTGGTGCCGATCATCATCATCACAAGCCTATCAAGACCAAACGCGACTCCGCCGTGTGGTGGAGCGCCAAAACGAAGAGCATTCAACAAGAATCCAAACTTGTCTTCGGCTTCTTCGTCAGACAAACCAAGAAGGCCAAACACTTTGGACTGAATTTCTGGAGAGTGGATACGGATTGAACCACCACCAACTTCATTGCCGTTAATGACAAGGTCATACCCCGAAGACAAACAATTGCCCGGATCACTCTCCAAAATATCGAGATGAGAAGCAAGTGGGGCTGTAAACGGATGGTGTTCGCTTACCCATCGTTGTGCATCTTCGTTCCAGTCAAACATTGGGAAGTCGATCACCCAAAGTCCCCTAAACATGCCTTTGGGAACCAGCTCAAGTTCTTTTGCAACGGCAAGTCGCACTTCTCCAAGTGCGGTACACGCGACTCGGTAGGTCCCAACTCCAAACATGACGATGTCACCATCTTCAAGACCAAGTGCTTCGACGAGTTCATCTTTGATTGGCGCAACAAACTTAGCAACCCCAGTGACGAATTCTCCACCTTGGTATTTCACAACGGGAAGTCCACCAGCGCCGTATGTTTTTGCAATTTCTGCGAATGCATCTGTTTTCTTGCGACTAAGTTGTTCTGCTCCGCCCGGAACTCGCATTGCTTTGATTGCTCCACCCGAATCACATGCTGCGTTAAATACTTTGAAGTCAGTCTTGCTTGCTAATTCGGTAACATCGGCAAGTTGCAAATCAAAACGAATGTCAGGACGGTCAGACCCGTATTTGTCCATTGCATCTTTCCACGACATCTGTGGCAGTTCACCAAGGTCAATATCGCCAACTTCCTTGTATAGAGATATAGCAAACTCACTCATGATTTCAAGTACATCGTCTTGTTCAACAAAACTCATTTCAAGGTCAATCTGTGTAAACTCAGCTTGACGATCTGCTCTTGGATCTTCATCGCGCAAACACTTACAGATTTGTAAGTATTTGTCACAGCCAGCGACCATCAAAATTTGTTTAAATATCTGCGGGCTTTGCGGAAGCGCATACCACTGTCCAGTTTGGTGACGCGATGGAACAATAAAGTCCCGAGCGCCTTCTGGAGTTGGGGTAATTAATAGGGGCGTTTCAATTTCAAGGAAATCATTGTCAGCGAAAAAGTTTCGAGTGTACTGTGTGATTTGATGACGCAACTTGAGAATCTTTTGCATCTTCGGGCGGCGTAAATCAATGTATCGGTAGCGGAGACGATGCTCTTCACCAATTTGGTCAGCATCGTGATCGTCTGGAAGTATAGGAAGTTTTGCAGTTCGATTAATGATTTCTATTTCTTTGGCAACGAGTTCAATTTCACCTGTTGCCAGTTTTTTATTAGGTTTGCCATCACGTATCCGCACTACGCCTTTGACTGTAATTACGTCTTCTCTTCTAAGCGTAGTTCCCTGTTCCATCACACTTTCAGGGCTATCTTCAGCATCAAACACGACTTGCGTCATGCCGTATCTATCTCTCAAATCAATGAAAACAAGGCCCTTGCCTTGGTCTCGGTAGGTATTTACCCACCCGCTGAGCGTGATAGTTTCTCCGGAATTATCCTTCCGAGGGTCGCCACAGGTACATGTTCTTTTTAGCATTCGGGTATTGTATCAGACCTCCGAACACCCTCAGTTGATACAGATGAATTCTGACAAAACCAAAACAATTTTGATGACCGCATTCGAGCCGAGTGGCGACGCTCTAGGAGCAATGGCAACTTCTGGGCTGAAAAAGATGGACCCGTCAATTCGTGTGGTCGGGCTTGGCGGTCAACAAATGGAAAAAGCAGGGGTGGAGATACTCGCACATACGACCTATGACGCAGCAATGGGCGTTGGAGCGATTGCTGAAATTAAAAGAGTAAAACGCCTCGTTGACTTGGTTGGTGCGTGGATTGAAAAGCACAAGCCAGATGTTATTGTTGCAGTGGATTCGCCTGCTGCAAATTGGCCGGTATGTAAGATTGCCAGAAAGCATGGGTGCAACGTCGTTCACTTAGCGGGTCCCCAACTGTGGGCGTGGGCTCCTTGGCGAATTCGAAAGATGAAGCGGTTAAGCGATCACGTTATGTGCCTGTTGCCGTTCGAACCAGATTGGTTTGAGTCAAGAGGAATGCCCTCAACATTCATTGGTCACCCAGCGATGGCACAACAGGAAATTCATGACATTGATTTGCCTGTTGGGAAACCGAACATTGTTCTGCTTCCAGGTTCTCGCAAGAGCGAAATTAAAAAAAATCTTCCTATGCAACAGGAAATACTAAGTAGAATTTGTATCGAGCATCCGACTACTGAAGCTGTGATTGCATGTAGGACTGAAGACATTGATCGAGTTAAGCCGTATGCAAACGGTTTACAAATTGTTACGGACGAATTGCCTACCGTTCTGGAGTGGGCAGATTTCGCGTTGAATGTTTCTGGAACGGTATCGCTGCATGTCATGCGTCACGGTGTTCCAATGATTGGCATGTACAAAGTGAATCCACTGTCGATGCTTGGTTCAAAAATAATGCTTACAACACCATACCGATTATTGCCCAACTTAATCGCGGGAAAACAAATTGTTCCTGAGTTTATTCCTTGTGGAAACATTGCAGGGAAAATTGCAGAGTTGGCAATCAATCTTCTTGATGATGAAGATGCGTTGAAAGAAATGCGAACGCACCTTCAGGCTGAAGCAGCGGTGTACGCGAAGCACAATCCAAGTCAAGAGGCCGCTGAGATCATAATGTCGTTTACTCAGTAACTTTTACTTCACATTTTGCATTTCCACAAAACAGTGATCCAAAAAATGACCCAAAGAAGGATGCGATTCCTACGGCAACATACACATTTGGATCGTCAATTATGCTGCCGACAATCCACATTGCGATAAGTCCACAAACTAAACCAATTATTCCAGAAATAACGGACATACATACTTTCATTTTAATTTCCTTTAGGAATTAAATTCACCGCGTTTAAGTTTTCCAATATAGGTGTGATACGCTCGCATAGCTTTTGGACCATAAATCCACATGATTGGAATGTTTGCAACAAGCATTGCGCCCAACCCAAGGGTTGTCCACATATCGAGTTCCGCATCTGTTGTGATAAAGCCGATTGTGGAAACCGCGATGAGAATGGTGTACGCCATGCGGTAAAAAGTGACAGCAAACGTTGAGACAGCGCCTTCCTTGCCAAAGATGTAAATCATGCCCTGTTCACCGTAGTAACTCCATGAAATCATGGTTGAAATAGCGAACAGCCAACACGCAATCACAACTAGCCACTTACCGAGTCCGGGTATAGAACGGTCAAAAGCGTGGGCTGTCAAACTCGCACCAGGATAGTTTGCCCAAACTCCATTGCCCATAAGAGTAACTGGAATCTGGTTTCCATCTTCGTCCAATTCGAGATGAATGGTTTCCCATGTTACGGCGAGTTCGCCGTTGTCATTTTTGACAACTGTTCCTTCAATTCGGTGCTGACTATTTCCAGTGTTTTTGTTTGCGCCAGCTTGTACCATCATGAATACAGAATCATTGAGTGACCAACCTGTTTCTTCATCGCCAACAAGGTTCGTGTTTTTTGCTT
>JABHWX010000100.1 GCA_018657585.1 Phycisphaerae bacterium | reverse complement strand
CCGCCACTATCCTGAGCGGTAAGACCTTCAACTCTCTGTGCATCACGTTCACCAGCACCCCAGAGGTTTCCGTGATATACATCGTGGTCATCTGGAATCGTAATACATGGTGTGTTTCGGGTCAGTTCACCAAACGCCCAGCACCAATGTGTCCACTTGTATAGGTAATCAAGAATATAGGCGTCTTCGTTTCGTTGATGAGCAGGAGTTAAATCGCCTTCGTAGATTTGATCGCCACTGAAATATAACAAGTCAGCATCTTTTGCTCGTACAGCATTGACAATATCAGATTGCGGAAACCATAGCCCGCTCTCGTTCCACTGCAAATTCCCTGTATACGTTTTATGACAGGTAAGTGCAGCTACTGTAATTGGTTCGTCGGAGGAAGGTTCTTCTCTGATTATTCCTGTGTACCCTAAAAGATTACCCTTAAGAAATACTTCAAAGGGAGTCTCTTTGGATGTATCCCAGTTTGGAATCGAGAACGTTGCGGTCCAACTTGTTGTATCTATTACTGCGCGTTCTGTAGTTTCTGAATATATAAGTAGCGCGGTTGGGTTTCCATGGAGTGGCGGGAATTGCACTGTCATTTTTAGGATGCCATCACTGATGGTGTACAACGTACTCAGCACAGGTCCAAAGGCGCGTTCTGGGAAGCGATAGAAGCCACCAGTGAATGCAAAGTCATCGAACCAATGCCCTGTTGTTGCCTCTAGCGGTCCATAGTGAGAAACAAGCGCGATAGACCCACCATTGTTAACTTGCACATCAAAGGTCGCTAGACTTAACAGTGCCAGGGTGGTAGCGCTATAAGCAGCTACTGTCAGGGTTTCATCTTTCTGAGTAACTTCAAGTTTTACTGGTATTCTGCCGTGTTCAAAGCCATTTCCAGCTGTTGTATTCGGTGGAATATGCGGCACATCACTTGGAGCAATCTTTTTGCTAATAGACCACAACGCTGTTCCTCCAACGGGAATTGAGTTATCCCGTAGAAATACAATTCCGTTGTGGTCAACGCCTGCAATAAAGCCACCGTTGGTTGCAGGAACATGGTGCGTGAGTGCAGTTAATCGGTAGTCAATATCATTACCACCAGCACCTAGCAGGAAACCGCTCCAAGAATTTTCGTTTGCAAGCGTAGATGTATCAATAGTTCCCGTTGTTACCTGTAGTGAAAAATCAGCATTTGGTCTAGCTGTGAGTAAATGAAGCGTGCGCATTGGCAAGCGATCACTTACTTCCGTGCAAATGATTCGATTGTCTTTTACTTGCCAATCTTGAAGTCGGTTAGCGTGCCAATCAGGTCCAATCCAGTATTGGTTTGGGGTATCGTTCCAATCAATTGCAATTGGTTGAGCGATGAGGAGTAGTGTAAGTGCGAGCATTACTTTATTTACCTGTAGGTATATCTAAAAGTTCTTTCGAAGAACCATCCATTGTTAATCTACGAAGTGTTCGCTCTGTAATAAGCAATCCTTCGCCTTCGCCCAAGGTGTCCCAATGAACATCAATACCTATCAGTTGTTTGTTGCCATCTAAATATCCAACATTACCTGTGACTGTATGGCCAACAATAATTGCCTTTGCTTTATGGGTATCTAGAATCGCTTGCAGTTCTTCTGGTGAAGGTTTTGGGCCATATTTTTCAGCGTGCTTTTCAAAGTAGCCTCTGTACCAGAGTGGACCCTTACTATTCCATGCAAGAGAAGTTCCTAAATCTTCTTTTTCTGGCCAAGCTGGAGGACCTATTGATGCACGTATCTTGTCATTAATTTCTGTCAATGAAAACTGAAGTTTATGTAGTTCGGGCCCGTATCCAGCATGAACAAATAAGTATGGACCAATTTGCACAGCACTGTTTTGATTACGTAGCCACTTCCCAAGCACTGAAGTTTCGCTAAATAATTCGTGGTAGGGAATGCCCGTTTTCTCAGAAACAATTTTGTATTTATCGTGTGTGTACCGAATGTCATTCGCTAAAATCATGACGTCGTGATTACCCAATACGAAATGAACTTGTCCACCAGATAGTATTGATTGCCGCTGTAATTTACGGATGAACCAGAGCAGTTCAGTGACTTGAACACCGCGATCGACAGAGTCACCGTTAAAAAGAAGATGGTTATCTCCCCAAGACCAGTCGAATTGATCATCGATTACTTTATGAGTTTGGAGAAATGTAAGTAAATGGTCAAGATTGCCTTCGAGGTCACTTACGGCAAGCAATGCAGTTGGCATTGGAACTGTGTCTTTAGGGATAAAATAATGTACAGGTGCAATTGTTATTGCAGGTGCTGATGGTATTGACGTGTTAACTATTGCTTCGCTATCAGAAGTAGTAATCATCGAATAATTGACTTTACCTTCTACTACTGAAATGCTTTTTAGAGTTCCATCCTCTTGATGAAAGATATAAGGGCCATCAGAAACATTGTTCGTGGGCACATCTTGTAGTAGAGCGAACAATGCTATTTGCAATGTTATAGATAGGTAGAGCATATGCAGAGGATACCGGAGTTAGTCGGTAACAGATAGCAGTACTGAGTATTGCGTAACAATCGCGTGCAGTCCGCGTCCCAGGTTATAAGCCTGTCCTCTCTATAAAAAAACAACCCCACAGAGGGGGTTGCTTTTTAATAGCGGGGACAGGATTCGAACCTGCGACCTTCAGGTTATGAGCCTGACGAGCTACCAGACTGCTCTACCCCGCAATCGGGGATGTGGAATTATACGATAAATGGGACAGATTGGTTCATATCGCCGATATCAATTGCGTGAATATTGTTTCTAAATTTGATTTCTCGTGGGTCTACCTTTTTTGCGGTTTGGCTTTATCTGTAGCTGCAATTGTGATTCCTGCACATCAAGAATTGGGTAATCTTCACGCAAAGCGGGGAGAACTTGCTGAAGATTATGCAGATGTGCAACATCGAGTCCCCATCTATGATGCATTTCTACGGGATGTCAATACAAATAACCCAGAGGTGCGTCAACGTATAGTAGATTTACAATTCAACCGTGTTGGTTCGGATGAAATAGTTGTAGTTGATACTGCAGCGGTACGAACTCCACTCGAGTGGCTCTCTGATAAGGCGCGTCGTCGGCGAATCGTTCCGCTCGAAAAGGAGCAAGCGTCTGTACTTTCCTCAATAACAAATGGTCGAGGAAGATTAGTCTTACTTGGCGTTGGCGTGTTTGCAATGTTTATTGGTTTTGTGAAGAAGCCAATAATGCATGCCCCTACTATTCTTTCTTCCTAAAGAAATACCGCAGCATTTTTTAAAATTCCAGAATTCTTACTTAGTATTACATGCATGACATGGAACATACAAGAAATTGAAGACGCTGCTCTAAAGCTGATTAGTGTAGATGGTTTAGGTGGTGCGACACTATCAGAGCTCATTCGCAAGGCAGGCGGAGTTAACGAGGCTGGTGAAGCAGTGTTGAAAGGCGAAGCATCTGTGTGGTTGCCAGCAAACTCTGGAAAAATGTTACAAGAACGGATGCAAAAACTTGAAGCAGACCAGCTGCGATGGTCGGCAGAAGATGTGCAAGCCAAAGTTGTGATAGTCATGGATGACGATTTTCCGCAACTCCTTTCTCCTCTTCCCGCCTGTCCTTGCGCGCTTTGGTACCGTGGAACTCTAGATGCTGTTCGACTAGCTTCAGTAGCAATTGTTGGTTCGAGAAAATGCTCAAAGTACGGCGTAGATCAGGCAACACTATTTGCTGACGAAATATCTCGTGCGGATCTTGCAGTTGTCTCTGGGGGAGCCCGTGGAATAGACAGAACGGCACACCAGAGCGCCTTGCGATCCGGTGGACATACAGTTGTAGTCCTTGGTTCAGGTTTAAGTATTGTATATCCTCCTGAACACGCGCCGCTGTTTGACGCTGTTGTACAAGAGGGGGGAGTAGTTCTAAGTGAATTTCCTTGTACTCGACCACCTCGTCCAGCAAATTTTCCAAGGCGAAACCGAATTGTATCTGGGCTTTCTTCTACTTTGCTTGTCGTTGAAGCAGCTAGGCGCAGTGGTGCGCTCATAACTGCTCGAATTGCTGTCGAGGAGCATGGCAGGCAGGCATACGCAGTGCCTGGTCGTTTAGGTGATCCATCGTCCGCAGGTTGCTTGCAAGCGTTGCACGATGGGTGGATGGAAATGGCACTTAACCCTGAGCCTCTTATTGAAGAAGCAATTTCTTCCTGGAGTAGATTGTCAAGGATTCAAAGATATGTGAATGATCAATAACTTCGAAGCACACCAGTAATGACACCTTGAATCTGGCATTGGTCAACAATAATTGGTTGGAACTCTGTATTGGCAGGCTGCAAGCGAATGTTTCCGTTTGATTCTTTAAAGAATGTTTTTAATGTGGTTTCCCCATCGGGAAGTAGCGCTACAACTCGGTCACCATTTCTTGCGACAGAAGTTTTCTTTACGAGTACAAAATCACCGTCCATTATGCCTTCATCCCGCATCGATTCACCATCAACTTGGAGTGCAAATGTTTCTCCTCGCTGTCCAATTTGGGGCCCGAACATTGTAGTTAGATCCAATGTTTCATTATCTTGGCAGCGTTCAATCGGCATGCCAGCCGCGATGCGCCCCACCAAGGGAAAACGCACGGGTGTATCAATGGAGGCATCAAATTTTTCAGCAATCGATAAGGAGCGAGCCCTGTTTGGTTCTCTGGTGAGTGCGCCTTTTTGAATGAGCGCTTGCACTCGTTCGAATACTGTGACTTTGCTGACGCCGAGTTCGTCCGCAAGTTCTTGCATCGTCGGAGAAAATCCATTGATGTTCCGACATTCTCGAATGAGTTTGACTACTTCGAGTTGCTTTGGAGTGAGGTTCATGGCCATGATCCTTTCTAAGAGTTGTACTACGCCCAAAGAGGGCGAGTTGGTTGCCAGTGCAGATTGCAGTGGCAAACGAAATTCGTAATGTTGTTAGCGCGGAAGCAAATTTGCTTCTTCTTGGTTTGCGTTTTGGAGTTTCACATGTAGGTAGAGCTTCAAAAGTGTTTTCTGCAGCTGCAGCATGTGAAAAAAATACACGATCTATTTTGAATAAAGAATCAAAAAAATTCCGTGGTTTTGGTGTTCTGTTTGATGGGATAGGAGAATCGACTGGACCGCCATCAACTGCGATTAATGTCGAACCACTGTTTGAATTTGAGTAGTAATAAGAGGTGCCGTATGCTGCGTTTGGTCCATGTTGTACGAGAGGTAGGTTCATCTGTAATTCCAATTCTTCTTCAGTTTCAGTTCCTTGCTAAAAAACTATCGGCTATTCTGTACGGATTATGTTAGGCGAACAGAAGCATAATGTCAAATGCTATCAAAATCGTTATTATTGCCCCAATGAGAGAGCCCCCAGCCCAAATTAATTCTGAGCAATGGATGATTGATCCTAACATTACGTACTTAAACCATGGTTCATTTGGTGCTCGTACGGTAGATATCTACGAAACGCAGCTTGCGTATAAGAAACAATTTGAGTCCTCTCCCGTGCATTTTCTAGATAGGCAACGTCATCTTGTACATAACGCGAGAAAAGTAGTTGCAGCATTTGTTGGTGCGGAAGAAGCAGGTTTTGGTTTTGTTGAAAATGCCACTACTGGCGTCGGTTCTGTTATGCACTCTTTGGAGTTAAGTAAACATGACGAGATATTGACAACAAATCATGTTTATAACGGCGTTAGGCAACTTATCAAACACCATTGCCAACAAAACAACCTTCTATACCGAGAAGTTGACATTCAAGTTCCAATACTCTCTTCTGAAGCTATTCTTGCGAGTTTAGATGAGAACATCACATCCTCGACAAAATTACTCGTAATTGATCATGTCTCATCTTCTACGTCGGTGGTTTTTCCTATTTTAGAAATTGTCAAATTATGCAGGAATAGAGGCATATTAGTGCTTGTTGATGGAGCCCATGCTCCTGGTATGCTCAATCTAGATATCGATGCGTTAGCACCTGATTGGTATGTAGCAAATCTTCATAAGTGGGTTTGCGCTCCACTCGGTGCTGCGTTTGTTTGGGCGAAGGAATGCCATAGAAAATCAATACATCCAATGACTATCAGTCATTGGCATGATGAGGGAATTCATGCAGAATTTGACTGGCAAGGAACTCGGGATATTTCAGCATGGCTGACTTCTGCAGATGCAGTGCGAGCGGGGGACTTTTATGGATGGAGTCGAATCCGTGAACATAATCACCAGATGGTTTTGTGGATGCAGGATCAACTCCTAGATGCTTGGGGGGTTGAGAGTCTGACACCGTTGGATGGCAGTATGCTTGGGTCAATGGCAACTGTTCCATTGCCCCAAGGAGCGCCATCTGATATTGAAACCTGTTTAGCAGTTCGTGATTATTTGTATGAAAAACACGCAATTGAAGTACCGGTTATTCCATTTCATGGTCGTGGTATGGTCAGAATCAGTTGCCAACTGTACTCAAAACCTGTTGATATCACTGTACTTATAAGCGCAATAAAAGAAATTAAATCCTAGAACTATGTTTAACAATTATGTTTTTTTATTGTAAAAAATCATATTTATTTATTGACAAGTAAATACTTTCGTGACAAATTACTTATATCCGTTCTCCGGATATAATTACGCTGGTGAAATATCCTTCAGTTTCTTATGAAAGGTACTGCGCCAATCATTGTTTTTACGAGAGTGAAAACTATGGATTTGCCGAATTCAAAGGCGTACCAAGGGACGGGTAAGCCGTGTGAATTCGGCATGTTAGGATCAACTCATTGTTTGAGTTGAGCAATGTAAGGGAACATAACCTGAACCTGAGAAAGAGGTTGTGCAACAGACAAACGCTTCCACGTCCTGTTGCTTGGTTAATCTTCAATTTCCCAAACGATTAGGGCTCTTGGCCGGCAAGAGCCCTTTTTCATGCAAGTACACAATTAAGCGATGTTATTAGGATTGAGCTAATAACCCGGCACCAAGCAGCCCAGCATCTGGTCCAAGTTCAGTCAATTTAAACATACATTTTAAACAGTGCTTGGGAAACACATCATGCTCGAACTGTCCCCGTACTCTTTCTATATATGGTTCGCCAAGTGCTTCGATTAAACCGCCCCCAAGGACGACTGTATCTAATGACAGGAGTGTAATCGTGTTTGCGATCGCAGTGCCGATTCTCTTTGCCCCTTCGTTGAGAAGTTCTGTGATGGTTTCATCTCGACCGTAAGCATCGACAAGATCAGCAGTACTTAACTCAGGAAAATTGAGCAGGGTTCGGTAACCTGATCTGCTGGCAAGGGCTTCTAGTACTCTCGCATTGGCGTTGGGATTATATTCGCTAATTCCCATGCCAAATTCACCACCAGTTCCTAATGGGCCTCGCCATATTGTATTTTGCAAAATGAGACCGCCTCCGATTCCTGTGCCAACCCAAACAGCAAACATGGATTCGGACCCTCTCCCTGCACCGTAGTTACATTCTCCCCATGCTGCAGAAGTCACATCATTTTCGATGACAACTTTACAGCCGACCTTATTTGATACAAATTCAGCAAGGGGAGCGTTATCCCAATCTAAATTTTGCGCGCGTAGGACCACGCCTGTTGAAACGTCAACACTTCCGGCGACAGAAATGCCAATGGATTCAATAGAGCTAGTGCTAATATCTTGTATTGAAGTACAGATTTGATTTGCAACTTGTTCGAAATCACTTTTAGCTACTATTGGTTCATGGTGACGTTTAACTACTACGCCATCTTCAATAATGCCTACCAGTAAATTTGTACCGCCAACATCAACACCAATCATGAGGATTGCTCTGGGGTTTCTAGATGGAAAGGAGTCGCTGTTTCAAACATTTGGGCAGCACGTAGTAGAGTGGCATCGTCGTGCCAAGCAGATTGCAAATGAAGACCAACTGGCAACTTCACGCCGTGTTCTTCTGAAAAGCCGCATGGGATGGAGATGCCGCAGATGCCGGCAATATTTGTGTTCGCTGTGTAGACATCATTGAGGTACATAGAAACGGGGTCTGTCTTTTCGCCAATTTTGAACGCTGCTGTTGGAGCGGTCGGCCCAAGGATGACATCGCACTTATGAAATGCCTGTTGGTATTCTTGGCATATAAGCCTACGGACTCTAAGTGCATTGTTGTAGTACGCGTCGTAGTACCCGCTGCTAAGAACATACGTGCCAAGCATAATTCTACGTTTGACCTCTTCGCCAAAGCCTTCAGCTCTATTCTTTGCATACAATTCAAACAGGTCTGTGCAGGGCTCACTCGTACGATGCCCATATCTAATCCCGTCGTATCGAGCTAAATTACTAGATGCTTCTGCAGGTGCTAACACGTAGTAAGTGGAAATACCGACATCTGTCAGAGGCAATTCAACATCAACAATAGTTGCCCCAAGTTCTTTATATGTTTCAATTGCTTGTAGCACTGCTTCAGTAACAGCAGGTTCGTTGTTCTCTCCTAAGTACTGTGAAGGAACGCCAATTCGAAGGTTATTGATTGGAGTACGAAGTTCACTCGTTACATTTGGAAGTGGTTCAGGATTCGAAGTAGAGTCCAATTCGTCGTAACCGCCAATTACTTGCGTAACTCTAGCGGCATCCTCAACGGTAGTAGAAAATGTTCCAATTTGATCCAGCGATGAAGCAAACGCAACAAGCCCATATCTACTAACAGTTCCGTACGTAGGTTTGTATCCAACGACCCCACAAAATGCTGCTGGTTGTCGAATCGAACCGCCAGTGTCAGAGCCCAGTGCACAATCACATAATCGAGCAGCAACTGCAACAGCGCTTCCGCCCGAAGACCCGCCCGGAACTCTTGTCTCGTCCCAGGGATTTCTGACAGGCCCCCATGCACAGTGCTCAGTTGAAGAGCCCATAGCAAACTCATCGCAATTCGTTTTGCCAACAAGTGTAGCGCCTGCATTCTGTAGACGAGAAACTACAGTGGCATCAAATGGGCTTTTGTACCCTTCAAGCATTCGCGAACCACACGTAGTGGTGCCAGTTTTTGTGACGATGTTATCCTTGATGGCAATAGTCATTCCAGCTAGCGTTCCTTCGGCGTGAGAAATTTCGTCCCATACTTCGTGGAAGGCGTTGTATCTATCAGCGGTTACGATTGTCATGATGATTCACTAAGTACCTTCGGTACATCAAAGTACACGTCCTTCACCGCTGGAGCATTCGCAAGTACTTGCTCTTGGCTGAGTGAGTTTCCAACATCATCTGAACGGATATGATTTTTCAATTCAGTAGGATGATCAAGTGGTTCAACGTCTTGGGTAGCTATAGAACGTAATCTGTCGATATGGGTAAAGATAGCAGTTAAGTCATCTTTCGCTTTTGTAACATCTTCTGGCGTAAGTGCAAGCCTTGACAAGTGTGCAACATGCGCGACAGCTTCGTCTGTGAGAGTAGTTTCAGATGCATTCTCGTTCATATTGGGAGCGTATCAGAATCCTTTGCAGTATCCTATGGGGCTATGGCTACAAGTCGATTCATTTCTTGTCTTTCTAAGACGTTAGTTTCCATCGTTTTGCTCTTGGTCGCAATGAGTATCTATTCGATGTTGGCAGGCTCGAAACCGGAACTAGATCTCGTTTCAGGCGAGAGGTCTTTGCCTGCAGTTATAGTTATGCAAGTACAAAAAGTGCCAATCGCGAGGAGAACTGTAGGTTATGGCACTGCCGATGCAATTCAACATGCAGACATTTCGGCTCAGGTTTCTTCTACTGTCCAGACATTACCGCCTTCTACAAGAGCAGGGCATGAAGTGAAAAAGGGGGATTTGCTACTGGAGCTCGACCCAGTTGATTTTGAACAGCAAGTGTTGCGTGCAGAGCTAGCCCTAAGTACTGCCAAATCAGAGCTGGTACTTCTTGGTGTTGAAAGAGCTGCCGCTGAAGAACGCGCTGAACTTGCTGATCAAGACAAGGCTCTTGCTGAGGTAGAACTTGCGCGGATTAGAGAGGCTGCTTCAAAAGGCGCTGCAAAACAACGTGAAGTGGATCAAGTAATGCAAAAAACAATTACGATTTCTTCTTCTGCAATCAATATGAGAGAGCTTGCAGATAAGTTTCCTTCAAGAGAAGAGCAACTCTCTTCATCTGTCGAAACGAAGAAAGCAGAATTGTATCTCGCTGAAGAAAATTTGAGACGTTGTAAAATTTTATCGCCCATTGATGGCGTTATCCAAGAAGTTGACGTTAGGGTTGGGGAACACGTAACT
>JABHWX010000099.1 GCA_018657585.1 Phycisphaerae bacterium | reverse complement strand
CCACTTCCTGAAACTCCCGTTACGCAAACAAATGCATTCAAAGGAAAATCAACATCAATGTTCTTTAGATTATTATGAACGGCACCTTTTACAGTAGCAATTGTGTTTTTTGATCTTCTTGAATGGGGAATAATAATTTCTTTACGTTTAGCAAGGTAGTCGCCAGTAAGAGAATTTGAATTATTCTCAATTTGTTTTGCTGTTCCCGAAGCAACAATCTTCCCGCCATGAATCCCTGCTAGAGGTCCAACATCAATAACGTGGTCTGCACTTCGGATAATCAATTCATCATGTTCAACAACGATGACAGTGTTTCCAATATCTGTCAGATGTCGCAGCGTTGTAAGCAGTCTGGCATTATCTCTGGCGTGCAAGCCGATGGTGGGTTCGTCGAGTACATAGCAAACACCCACAAGTCCAGACCCCACTTGTGTTGCTAAACGAATCCTTTGCGCTTCCCCGCCGGACAATGTCGAGCTTGTTCTGTTAAGCGAAAGGTAATCTAACCCTACTGAAACTAAAAAAGTAAGCCGGCTAATTATTTCTTTCAGGATTGGCACAGATACTATTTTTATTTCTTTACTAAATTGCAACGACTTCATTGTTTTGAGAACATCGTTGATAGTCATTTTCGTCAGATCTGAGATGGAATAATGATTACTCTTAGTTGAAACAGTTACTGCTCTTGCTTCAGGTCTTAGCCGTTCTCCAGAACAGGTAGTGCATGGCATTTTGGTCATGTAGGACATGAGCCATTGCCTGACATTGTCAGATTCAGTTTGTTTGAATCGCTTTTGTAAGCCTGGGATAATTCCTGTGTAACGAGTGCGTGAGCCCTTGAGTGATCCACCATACAAAATCGTATCTTTTTGCACTTTTGTAAAAGATGAAAATGGCGCACTAAAATCAATTCCATTTGACTCACAAAAACTTTTTAGCCTCCTTTTGTACTTTCTCTTTAGCGATGGCATCGTGTGTAGCCAAGGCGCTACAGCCTTTCTGTTTAGTGATTGCGTATCGTCAGGAATAATTCTGTTCGAATCAAACTCATGGACATTTCCAAGGCCATCGCATTGTTTGCAGGCACCAAAATGTGAATTAAAAGAGAATAGCCTTGGCTCGAGTTCAGGCAAACTACAGTTCGGATGTTCTGAACAAGAAAATTGTTCGCTGAATCTAAATTCGTCCCATTCTTGTTTGTTTTCTACAAGCAGAAGTACCGATCCAGAACTTAGTCGTATTGCGACTTCAACAGAGTCGGCTATTCGGTCGCGTTGGTCCTTTGAAATTACTACACGGTCGACGACTGCTTCAATATTGTGAATTTCATATCTTCCGAGTTGCAAAGGGTTGTCACCTTCGTTGAGAAGGACCTCTCTAAGGTCAATCACGTCGCCGTTCACTCTCGCCCGCACAAAACCCTCTGCACGTAATTCTTCAAGAACTTCACGGTGATATCCTTTTTTGCCAACAATGACTGGTGCACAAATCATGCATTTGCTGCCCTTAGGCGTCTTCATAATTGCGACAATAATTTGCGTAACAGTTGTCGATGCTATTGGCTTGTTGCAAGTAGTCCCGTCTTTTGCTTTATGCCAACAACGAGGCGAACCACAACGAGCCATCAGTAAACGTAAGTAATCATATATTTCAGTTGTTGTTGCAACGGTAGATCTAGGATTGTGGCTACTTGAGCGTTGTGCAATCGCAATAGTTGGTGGTAACCCTTCAATGGCCTCGACGTCTGGTTTGTCCATCTGATTTAGGAATTGCCGAGCGTAGGAACTCAACGATTCCATATATTTACGTTGCCCCTCGGCAAAAATTGTGTCAAATGCTAATGAACTTTTTCCTGAGCCAGAAACGCCAGTAATGACAACAAATTGATCCCTTGGGATGCCTACATGAATTTGTTGTAAATTATGTTCATTAGCTCCGATGACCTCAATTTGCTTTGAGGAACGATCCATTCAAGAAACTTCTCTACGTTGGAAGAGCACGATTCCAATTGAAACTGCAGCAATTATGTACAGAGAGCCGTACACGGTTGTGCGGAATATATAACTATTTGGGATGACATTTTCTTGTGTCAACGCATCGGTAAGCCATAAGACTTGAAAGTTTGGGATAATGGCCCCACCGAGTTTGCAGCCAAGCCACGTTGTGTATTCCCACTCTTGAGCATAATTACTTAGATTGATATTAGGCAATGCCTCAAGCCGCTCGGTAACAACAATTTCGGT
>JABHWX010000098.1 GCA_018657585.1 Phycisphaerae bacterium | reverse complement strand
TGTGGCGGTCGTGGCACTGGTGCAGCAAACCAAGCATTGACGGCAAACAAAGACGCTGTCATTTGGGCTATGGGCGATGCATTTGAAGATCGGCTATCTGGAAGCAAGAGTGCCCTCGTTGGCGAACATGGCACACGAGCCGAGGTTCCAAAAGAACGGCAGTTTGTTGGTTTTGATGCGTTTCAAAAAGTTATTGACTCCGGCGTTGACATGGTCATTTTGACAACACCACCCCACTTTAGACCCGAACATATCGCCGCTGCTGTAAAAGCAAAGAAACATGTTTTCTGTGAAAAACCGATGGCTGTGGATGGCACAGGCGTGCGAAGTGTGATGGAGTCTGCAAAACTTGCAAAAGAAAACGACACCAACTTGATGTCGGGTTTTTGCTGGCGGTACAACCCTGCACTTCGTGCAACATTTGAACAACTCCACAACGGTGCAATTGGCAAGGTCGAGTCATACTTTGCTACGTATTACGCCGCACCGCTTTGGACGAAGCCAAGGCAGGAAGCATGGAGCGACATGGAATGGCAAATGCGTAACTGGGTGCACTTCGATTGGCTTTCAGGCGATCACATTGTTGAGCAAGCATGCCACTCTGTTGACAAAATAAATTGGGCAATGCAAAACGAAGCCCCAATTAGCTGTACTTCTGTAGGTGGAAGGCAGATGCACGAGGGCGTTGACCGCGGAAATGTCTACGATCATTTTGGTGTTGCGTATGAGTACGCCGACGGTCGAAGAATGCATTTGCACTGCAGACAAATGCCTTACTGCTACAACGATAACAACGACTTTATCACCGGCGCAACTGGTACTTGCGTTGTGAATGGATGGACTGGTGCTCCCGAATTCAAGGGCACATCGAACTGGACCTATTCTGGGGAGCAAGCAAACATGTACCAAGTGGAACACAACGAATTGCAAGCAGCAATTCGCGGGGATACTGCAACTATTAACGACGGCGACTTCATGGCGCAGTCAACCTTAATGGCGATACTTGGCAGAGAAGCGGCGTACACTGGTCAACGAGTTTCTTTTGAAGATATGCTGAATTCAACAACTCGGCTTGGTCCAAAAGAGTACGCATTTGGCGAACTTGCCGTTCCACCCATTGCAGAACCAGGCTCAACAAAATTAAACCGTGAATAATTAACCCGTGGTTAATTCTTTTCGGTATCGAAACAAGAGTGCAACCAACAAAAGTGGTAACATCGTGACGCCAGCTTGAATCCACCAAATGTTTGCCCAACCCTCGACTGCATCGAGTGAACCATTGTAAAAACCAGCAATAATTGGACCGATCCCAAGTATGATGATGCCATAGACAGTTTGCATCGAGTGGCGAATATCAGAAGTTGCAACACGTTCAACAAAGATGAACGATGCCGCGAAGAAACACGCGTAACAGAAACCGTGCAACGCGATGCCAACGTAAACAAGGTCCGCTGAACCGTTTGCCGCAATTGCAAACATAACCCAGCGAACTACATACGCAAGGCAACCAACTGCAATTGTCCACTTAAACCCAAGCCGGGCAATCATCCAGCCAAGCACAGCAAGTACGCCGATTTCAAAAATCTGCCCAATTGCCATCATGCCGCCGATGGTTGCAAGGGGAAAACCAATATCCTCAAGAAACGGACCCGTCCGAATAAAGTAAATTTGGTGCACCATTGAAATGAGTAGTGCTGCAAGAGCGAGAACTGCAAGGTCTGGTCGCATAAATTGTTTGAATGCACCAAGAAACGCAAGTGGATGTTCGACGTTGCGCGTTGGTGGGGTTGATGGCAAGAAGAAAATTGCCCACAAGCCATACAGCACACTGATCACACCTGAAACTTGCAAGCACGTTGCAATCAAGCCAATACCGCCCTCTTTCGGTGTGCCTTCAAAGAACCAAGGAACCCACGTCATCGTTATATCTGTCTGTAACCAAATCAACGGGAACGCCGTTGAGGCAACAATCCAACCAATAGTTCCCCAAACCCTAACTCGCGGGAAACTTCCTTCTGGATCTTTCAAATGTGCGAACGCAATCGAGTTTGTCAGAGCAAGTGTTGGCATATACATCACAGAAAAGATGATGGACATAACGAGGAATGAGTTGTAACTTGTTGCGTAGAACGTTGCGAACTTCGCAATGCCGCCAAGAATCAACAAGATGCCTAAATATTTTGACGCATCAATGAAACGGTCAGCAATTTGCCCCGCAAGAAACGGTGCACTGACTGCACCAATCGAACCGGCAAGACCAAGAATCCAACCAACTTGCGCACCTGAAAAACCAAGCCCACCATCAGCAATACTTCCCGTTAAATAGTTTGCAAGGTACGGAAGCCAGACGCCCCAAACGGCGTACTGGAGGAACATCATCATGCTCAGCGAAACGGGGCTGTTCTTTGTATTTTTTGTCATAAGCGCATTGTAAGCATTTCGCTAGCTTACTTTCGCCTATTAAACTTTCGTTTTCTCTCTCCGCTCTTACCCTTTGGCTTTCCTTTTGAGAATTTTGGCTTTGAGGAAGTGTCCTTTACAATCGAAATTGCCAATTTTTCACCAGACACCTTTGTCTTTTTCAAATCGTTAAACACTTCTTTGGGCATGCCAAAGGGCAACTCAATAAAACTAAATTGGTCATGTAACTCTATGCGACCAATGTCTTTATCCGACAAACCCGCAACATCAGAAATTGCTTGCACTATGCTCGCTGGCTTAACGCCATGCGCTTTACCAACGGAAATATGAAATCGCTCCATACCCTGCGTGATTGGATCGCTCTTTTTTTTGCGGTCTTTTTTGTCTCGGCGTTCTCTTCGATCTCCACGATCAACTCTGTCACCACGCTCTTTCCTATCCCGTCGCCCTCGCTTATCTCGATCGCCACCGCCATCATTAAACTCAAGACGAGCTTGGTCCTTATCCAAAATAAGTGGTGAATCACCCTGCGCCATACTTGCAAGCGCAACCGCAATTTCTACTGGTGGAACGTCATGTTCAATCGAATACGACTCGACAATTTCTGCAAAGAATGCTTTGTCTTCACCATTTGCAAGCGTATCGGTAATCTTTTGTTTGAATCTTTCAACGCGAACTTCGTTCACCATTGAATGACTCGGCAAGTCCATGCGTTCAATTTTTTGCCGTGTTGCTTTTTCAATGGAGCGTAACATTCGTTTTTCACGAGGCGATATAAACAAGATTGCATCACCCTCTCGGCCTGCCCTTGCAGTTCGTCCAATACGGTGGACGTATGTTTCCGTGTCGTATGGGACATCGTAATTAATTACGTGACTTATTCGCGGAACATCAAGACCACGCGCTGCGACGTCCGTTGCGATAAGAATGTCTAGTTTCCCAGACTTTAATTTGTTCACCGTCACCTCGCGCAAGTTCTGCGGCATGTCGCCATTAAGCGCTTGTGCAGCAAAACCCCGTGCTTCTAGTCGATCGGCAAGTTGCGTGGTCATTATTTTTGTTCGTGCAAAAACCAAAATTCCATCCGTGTCTTCTACTTCTAGAATGCGAGTAAGGGCATCGAGTTTATGCATTCCGCTGACCATCCAGTAACGCTGGCGAACTGTATCAACCGTTGCGCTCTTGTCTTGGATTTTGATGAGTGCTGGGTCATTCAAATATTGCTTTGCAATTTTCGCAATTTGTTTTGGCATTGTTGCGGAAAACAAAGCAGTTTGGTGCTCTGTAGGGATTTGTTCGAGAACCCATTCGACGTCATCGATGAATCCCATTCGCAACATTTCATCTGCTTCGTCGAGTACAAGGCATTGCAAATTATCAAGGTTTAACGAACCCTTACGCATATGATCCATCACACGTCCGGGAGTGCCAACAACAACGTGTACACCTCTGTCAAGCGCTCTAAATTGCACTCGGTAGTCCTGTCCACCGTAAATGGGCACAACATGGAACCCTTTTAGCTTACCGGCATACTTTTGAAATGCTTCTGAAACTTGAATTGCAAGTTCTCGGGTTGGTGCGAGCACCAAAATTTGTGGGCTACGCTGCTTTAAGTTCAAGTTTGAAAGAAGCGGCAATGCAAAAGCAGCGGTCTTACCCGAGCCAGTTTGTGCTTGCCCGAGAATATCCCGACCTTCTAATAGAGGAGGAATAGACTCTGCTTGAATTGGTGAGGGCGATTCATAGCCAAGTTCTGAGACCGTTTGCAGAAGCGCTTGGTCAAGTCCAAAAGCATCGAATGAAATGGGTTGCTGGTTATCTGTTGTCATAGAATGCCTTTATAAAAGCGGAACGAGGCATTCTACCAGAATCCCTACGGAGAAACCCATCTCAAAGCACCCTTTATATGCTCAATAAAGGCATCTTCTGCATAACTTGCGTTTGTATGCCCTCGCCCTGTGTAAAAACTGCGCCCTTTTCCAATCAAGCGGCACCAAGCAATCGGGTGGTCATGCACCGACATCAAAATAGTTGCATCTGGATCACGATCGTACACATACCATTCATCTGTGCAAATCCATTGTTTTGGCAAATGGCTCGTTG
>JABHWX010000097.1 GCA_018657585.1 Phycisphaerae bacterium | reverse complement strand
GTAGACGAGCCATCTGAATCTAGCGCTTGGGAAGAACGAGTTGTAGAAATCAACAACGTTTCTGGCGATACACTGACTATTGAATGGTTCTTTGATTCGGTCGACAATTTATACAATGACTACCGTGGCTGGCATGTTGACGGAATTCAAATAAGTTCTATGACTACAGACTGCGATAGCACAACCTGTGCTGCAGATACAAACGGAGATAATGCTGTAAACGTCGCTGATCTCATGGCCGTTATTGACCAATGGGGAACTGCTGGAAGTACCGCAGATGTCAACGGTGATGGCATCGTTGACGTCAACGATTTATTGCTCGTCTCGGCAAATTGGGGGGAATGCCCTTAAGGGCAAGTTCCCCAGGCATCAACAACAGCGAGTAAGTCACCGACATTTACAATGCCGTCATTGTTCACATCACCAGAACCTGATGTACTGCCCCACTGGTCAACAACATCAAGAAGGTCTGAGACATTTACTTCGCCATCTCCGTTCGTGTCACCCTCGCAACCAAATACACATTCTTCATCTGCGCAAACTGTTAGAGGACCAAGCCAAACACCACCACCTGCCAAGCAATAAGGTTCGTGTATTTCAATACATGCCTTAGAAACTTCAATGCAACAGGCACCGATTTCGTTTTGCAAACATCCATCTTCGCAATACGTCCCAACACCCTGCCAGCCACCACCACCGTTGAGGCATTGATATTCTTCAATCTCTATGCATGCACCAGATTGTTCTATACAACATGCACCCAGAGTAGAAGGACACATTTCGTCGCTAAGAATGTCCGATCTGTACGTTTGAGCCATATAAAGAAATAACGATTGTTGATTAAGAGAGAACTCGGTTGTACAAGCATCCGGCGCATAGGACATAATATTTTCTGCACTTGGCGCATACGGCGTTCCGTTACAAACATCGACACCACCACCAGTGTAGACGCATGATGACCAACTCCAGCCCCCATTATCATCGGCGGGAGTATCACAAATGCGATCACCTGCCGTGCTGCAATTACTTCCATCAACACACTCTGGATTGCTTCCATCTTCAGTACCATCAAACGTATGTGGCAAACCAAAATAATGACCTGCTTCGTGACTAAATGTGTATTCGCCATAATCCATACAGTCGTTCTGAACAACGAATGTTGTGTACGGCGGGTACGATGCGTAACCACAAAGACCAAATGTATGTTCAATGTGAGGAGTACAGTAGACATTCATAGTGCCCGGAACATATCCAACCGATGGAGATGAAGGATACGTCACCACTGGATTAGTAAGATCATGAAACACAATATTAGAAATACAAAATACTAAATCGCCACCCTCAAGATGATCGTTTAAGTAATCTATCTGCAACTGGCACCTGCTTGTTTCTAGCCCGCCACTTCCATCTTCGTTCCGCATTATATGGAACGTAGTTTTCACATATTGGATACCTCTTGCTTTAGGAAAATTGTTGCTTGTAGCATCTTCCCACGAACCATCTTGCAACATTCTTTCTATCTGGTTTATATACTCTTGGCTCAATTCTGTTCCACAGCACTCTTTACATTCATGTTTTTCTGCAACACAGTGAACACCCAAAAACAAAGCAATAGTTCCGGCAATAATTATATTTTTCATCCCATATCTCCTTGATTTCAATTATTACACATCATGATGAGTTAGTCAAATAAATAGTGCTTTTTTTGCCTATACAAAGTCCTAGCATTATTATCGCGATGGTGGCGCCGTAGACCACCCCAACACGGTTCTCGTTCGTGTTTGGCTTGATGAACTATTTGTTTTTTCGCGCGATTTGCTTGCGTTTAGTCTCGCTTAGCACTTTTTTGCGAATTCGAATGGCATCTGGCGTGATTTCAACGAACTCATCGTTTTGGATATACTCAAGCGCTGATTCTAGAGTGATTTCTCGTGACGCCTTAAGAACAGTTGTCGCCTCTTTGTTCGCTTCACGAACATTTGAGAATGCTTTACCTTTGATGATATTCACCTCAAGATCATTGTCGCGTGAATTCTCGCCAACAATCTGACCACCATAAATTACATCCTGAGGTTCAACGAATAACACGCCTCGCTGCGAAATATTTAACATTGCGTATGTTGTCGCACTCCCGGGCGCCGTCGCAATCAACACACCATTCGCTCGTCTATACATCGTTGTTCGCACAGGAGCATACTTATGAAAACAATGATACATCACCGCTTCCCCAGCTGTTGCAGTCAACATGTGACTTCGTAATCCGATCAGACCACGCGCAGGAATTTCGCATTCAATATGCATCCGATCTCCACGCTGATCAAGCGACTGCACTTCACCACCGCGAATACCAAGCAGTTCCATAGATGATCCAACATGTTCTTCGTCAACATCGATGGTTAACATCTCGATTGGTTCACATCGCACGCCATCGATTTCTTTTTCAATAACTTGCGGACGACCAACCGTTAACTCATACCCCTCACGTCGCATATTTTCTAATAGAATCCCAAGGTGCAACAACCCTCGCCCAGAAACTTTAAACTCTTCAGCACTATCACCTGGCTCAACACGAAGCGCCAAATTACTGCGAAGTTCTCGTTGCAATCGATCTGAAATTTGTCTTGATGTCACGAATTTGCCAGAAGTTCCTGCATTTGGTGAATCATTCACTCGAAACAACATGTGAAGGGTTGGCTCATCAACTGCTATTCGAGCAATTGGATTTGGCTGTTCTGGGCATGCAATTGTGTCGCCAATCTCAAAGTCGCCGATACCTTCTACTGCACAAAGATCGCCTACTGAAACAAGTTCCGCAGGAGTTTTCCCTAAATCTTTAAATCGATACACTTTCTGAGCTCGTGCTTGCCTATATTCGTGTTCGTGGCAAATCATGACCGCTTGCCCTGCTGATAATGCACCAGCCATTACTCTACCAATTGCAATCCGCCCTGTGTATGGTGTGTAATCTGCGCTTGCAATCAACATTTGCAAAGGGACATCAGCGTACCCAACTGGTGAAGGCAGATGTGACATTATTGCATCAAGAAGAGGCTGCATATCACCCTCGTGAACACCCTCTTGCGTATTGGACCAACCATCACGTCCAGAAGCGTAAATGACTTGAAAGTCAAGCCGTTCGTCACTAGCACTTAGATCAACTAACAAATCAAACACTTCATCCACTACTTCGTCAACACGAGCGTTTGCCCTATCGCATTTGTTAACAACAACAATAATTGGATGATCTAGTTCAAGTGCCTTGCCAAGCACAAAACGGGTTTGAGGCATTGGACCTTCAAACGCATCTACAAGAAGCAAAACCCCATCAGCCATTTTCAGAACTCGCTCTACTTCACCACCAAAATCCGCGTGACCTGGAGTATCAATAATGTTAATCCTACACGTTTTGTCTGCATGTTCACCCACTACTGGTCTATACGTCACCGCACAATTTTTCGAAGTAATCGTGATCCCCCGCTCCTTTTCCAATGGATCGGAATCAAGTATGCATTCAGCCTCTGCACGGTTCAACTCCATCGCCCCGCAATGTGCAAGCATTGAATCAACCAATGTCGTCTTACCGTGGTCAACGTGTGCAACGATGGCAACATTTCGTAAATTTGGGTCAGCAGTATGGAGCATGGAGAATTCCTACAAAGAAGAGAATCCCATATTCTACTGTAACAAAGAGGGCTTGGTACACTCAAAGAGACATGACCCTCGGAATGACCCCGACCCACGGAATGACCCCAGTAATGCTAATTGTCCCGATGATGATGGGCTTTCTCTCTCTCGTCCTTTATAACGCCCTCGCCGTTAATTCCATCGACAGGGTACAATACTCTTTATGCGATTTTTTCTTTATCTAGTTGTCATTGCAAGCCTTACTGCATGCAAAACAATCGAACGCGCTGGTGAAAACCCGAGCGCGATTCGCTCTAGTGGAAAATATCCAGGCGAAGTTCCAAACATGCTTAAAGGCACAATCAAACAACATGTTGCACTCATGGGATACGACCCCGCAAAAGGTGACGCCTACGAACCCGCAGTTGCCCGTGGTTACGGAATAGTGGTTGGGCTGAACGGAAGAGGATCAAGCGAGATACCGCCGCAAGTTCGCGCCCACATGCTCGCGGACCTTTCCCGCAGAGGAATGGGTGACTCAACACGTGGATGGGGAGATTTGTCCCCCACAGATCTTATTAACTCTGAACATACTGCTGTCGTTATCGTTGAAGCAATTATCCCTCAAGCAGCATCCGGAAGGAAACCCGCTCGCTCTGGCGCGGATCCAAATCACCCCTCATTAAGCGGGACGAAGTTTGATATTCACGTCACAGCAGAACCAAGTAGCACTACATCTAGCCTTGAAGGTGGACATCTGCTTCCTACTTTTTTGCGGCTCGGCCAACTGACAACTGGAAGAGCGCAAGCGAGAGAAGTAGCCGTGGCAAGCGGGAACCTCTTCATCAATCCATTTGCAGATCCTGGTGCAGTAGGGAAAGATTACGTAAGCAGGTTGTCTGGAAGAATACTCGAAGGCGGAGAAGTTCTGCACAACATGCCAATGCGACTCGTGCTCATTGACCCAAGTCATTCACGAGCGTCAATGATTCAAAATGCAGTCAATAGAGTTTTTCCTGAAGAATTTGGACAAGATGGACCAACTGCGCATGGCATGAGCGATGAACAAATCGAAATTCGTGTCCCGCCTTCATGGAAAAACGATGTCCCTACGTTCATGAATTTGATGACGCATATCACGATTCGCTCACAAAAACCCGAATCCGTTTCCATTTCAATTAAACGGTTGTTGCTTCAAGACCCTAGTCCAAAAAATGTTGATGCTGCTACATGGCGCTGGCGTGCAATCGGAGAACGTTGCCTTCCAATCATTCGACAACTGTACGACCACCCTGATGAGTTGCCACGTTTGGCGGCACTACGCGCAGGAGGTGGATTATTCGACCCAGTAGCTGTTCCCTATCTCACTGAAATGGCTACAGCGAACATTGGGCTTGGCAGCCGACTTGACGCCATCGACTTGCTTCGAGATATGCCTCCCGATTTCCGAATTGAAGCTGGCTTGCGACCACTATTAAACTCTAACGATTTAGAAATACGATTGCGTACTGCAGAAGTTCTTGCGTTTCGCCAAGACCCCCTTATCAAACAGTACCTTGTAAACAAAAAATTCGATCTCATCCTTGTCCCCTCTGATTTCAACGTTGTCTACGTTACACAAACTGGTTGGCCAAAAATTATTCTAACGGGCGACATCGAAATTGAACGCCCATTAACACTCTCTGCTTGGAATAATCACTTTCTTGTTAAAGAAGCAATCGATCCAAACAAAGTACATGTTCGGTATCAGAAAAGTGAAAACCACGCAGCAGTAAGACAAACAGTCGATAGCGATTTACCGACGTTTACGATGTTCCTCGCACATCTAACTACACCAGAAGAACCCGCGCCAGGTCTGAACCTGTCCTACAGTAGAACCATAGGTGCGATACATTCCTTGTGGAGAAACGAGTATCTCAACGCAGATTTCAAGGTCGAGCAAGATCGTCTCATCGCTGCAATCCAACGACTCGCAACAGAGACCACGTACACCACAAGGCCAGATTTTGGAGACGAAGTAGAGAGTGGTGGTGACCGTTTTCTCAATAAAAATGACTCCAACACTACAATTGAGATAGAATCCATCCCTTAATCTTCGTTTTTTGGCTTTCTGATTACAATAACGTCGATATTTGACTTGGCAATATAATTTTTCCCGCTACTATAGTTCTTAGTATCCCGCTTTTTGGGTACAAGAAGTGGCTTCAGGATGGAGCCATGGCATGAGACAGGAGGTCTTTCTTTATATGCGTCTATCTAAAATTACAATCGTTGGTTTCAAATCATTTGCTGACTCTACGGAGTTTGTTTTTGATGAGCCCATTATTGGCATCGTAGGCCCAAATGGTTGTGGTAAATCGAACGTTGTTGACGCTATCAAATGGGTTCTAGGCGAACGCTCTGCAAAAAGTTTACGCGGCGAAGCTATGCTTGACGTAATTTTTGCTGGGTCGGCTGTCCGTAAGCCACTAGGCGCAGCTTCCGTCACTCTTACCTTCGACAATCCTACGCTTAACGAAAATGCAACAAACCCTGCTGACCGCAGATTTCTTTCTGTTGACACTGACGAAGTTGGTGTAACACGCCGCTTGTTTCGAGATGGAAGAAGCGACTACCTTATTAACGGAAATAAAGTTCGGCTAAAAGATATTCGCGAACTTTTCCTAGATACTGGTATTGGCACAAACGCATATTCCATCATCGAACAAGGTCGCGTTGCAGCAATGCTAAACGCAAACCCTACTGAACGAAGAAGCATTCTCGAAGAAGCTGCAGGAATTGCACGGTTTAAAACAAGAAGAAAAGAAGCTGAACGAAAACTTGAACGCACTGAAGTTAACCTAGTCAGAGTCCGGGAACAACTAGCAAGCACAGAACGACGTTTGCGTATTGTTCGTAACCAAGCAGAAAAGGCTCGTAAATTTACAGGGCTCGATTTACGCCTTCGTGAAATTAGAACGCATATTGTTCTAGACCAGTTTCACGAATTGCATCGCCAACTTATGGGCCTCACAAGTCGATTGACAAAACTAGAATCAAACCGCCAATCCGCTGCAAAAGAATTGCTCCATCTTGAAGATGAAAAAAGATCTCGTGAAGTTGATCGCAACGAACTACAAACGAACCATCAATCGCTACTTCAAGAAACAACCGAACACGAATCTACTATCAGGCACGCAACCCAACGTTGCGAAATGATGGAACGCTCAATTGAAGAATCAAGACAACAAGTCTCTGATGAGCGAAACCGGCTTTCCGAACTAAAAACACGAGAAGAAGCGCTATCTGGACAGCGCGAGGACTCCGCAGAACAGATAGCTGCCTCTTCTGAACGCCTCGCTGAAATTGACCGACAAGTCGATTCCATCTCTGCTGAGCATGCTTCTCTAGGGCAACGCGTCGTTGAGTTACAGGATTCTCTTGCAACCGTGCAAGATCAACTTGAAGAACAAAACGCGACACGCTCACGTTTGCATGCAATTGCGCAATCCGCAAATGAACGGCTCCTTAGCCAAAGAGAACAGCACAAACGTGCAACCGACAGCCAGTCGCAGGTTACTGAAGAAGTCCATTCGCTTCAGTCAAAACGGAATGATTCCGTACAACTTATGGCTGATGCCAAAAACACTGTAGAAGAACATGAAAAAGTATTGCGTGCACACGATAGTGCTGCACACACATTAGGCGAACAGGCTGAAGTACTCACAACTGATCTAGAAAAAATGCGACACCAACGCGCGGCGTCTGGCTCACGACTGCATCTACTTGAGGAAATGCAGCACGCACGTGAAGGATTATCTGATGCTGTTAAATATGTACTTGATCACCATGAGAACTTTCCTCAAGTCAAAGGAATGCTTGGTGATGCTATTGACGCAAACCACGCAGACGCCCACCTTGTTGAAATTGCACTAGGGCAAAACATCCAACTTCTTCTTGTAGAGAATAATGACTCTGTCTCCCAAGTAGAACAAGCATTAGAAAATGTAGCTGGTCGGGTTGGACTTCTTCCCATGAATGTCGCCTCATTTGATGAACAAGAAACGCCATCTGAAATCACCCCGCTACTTCGCATGATTAAAGTTGCTGACCACGCAATTGCCGCTGCAAAAAAACTACTCGGCAAAACTGCCGTCACCGGTAGCCTCGCTTCTGCAATCGAATTGCAAAAAGCATTTCCTAATTGGCGATTTGTTACCAAACTTGGTGAACTTGTCGAAACCGACGGGCGAATGTATGTTGGAAAAACCACTACAGGCGATCAAAAAGGCTGGCTAACTCGCCGAATAGAAATCAGCGCACTTACTGTCGAAGTATCCGCGCTCGACCAACAAATCGAACAGCGACAATCGCAACTCGGTGATTTGCTGCACGAAAATGAACAGGCAAAACAACAACAACGCAATTCGGCTCAACGAGTCCGAGATGCGAGGAACTCCGTTGTTGAGTACGAATACCAGTTACAACGTATTGACGACGACCTTCATCGATGCAACCGTCAATCGAATGTTCTTCAAGAAGAAGTCGATGAGCTGAACCTTCAAATCTCACAAAGCGAGTTGCAATACACCTCTGCGCAAAATGAAGCACAGGGTATTGTCTCTACCATCGAAGAACTTAAGGAACGTAGAGAAACTGAACGAGGAAGCCTCATAAATGTACAAGAGCGGGCAGAGGCAACTTCCGAACAACTCACTGCCGCAAGAGTTGACCTTGGGCAAGTCGGAGAAAAAAATGAAGCTGACCGAAGAGAATTGCGACACGTAGACGCTGCTATAGAAGAAGCACATCGACAACGTACTCTTCTGCAAGATCAAATCACAAGACGTCTTGGTCAACTTGAACAATTTGAAGCTTCAAAGCAAGAGAGTAGCGAAGAAATTGAACGATGCAAGGTATCCGCTAAGCGTTGCAAAGTTGAACTCGACGCATTTAACGAGAAAGTCAGAATTGCAGATGATGCTATCACTGAATCTGGGGTTACACTTCAGGCTGCAAGGGAACAAGGACAAAGAATAGAACGAGAGTTTCATGCTATTGAGTTAAGCCGTCGCGAAGCAGAGATTAAACGTGAAAACCTTGAAGATCGAGCTATTGAAGAACTTGAACTCGATGTTTGCAAGGAATACAACATCTGGACTGAAACTTCAGAACAAGATGCACGACCTGCTCTTGATAGAGATACCATTGAGGAAGAAGGTGAACAACTTCGCGCTGAGATTAAAAAACTTGGCAACGTGAACCTTGATTCTATCGAAGAAGAACAAAACTTAGAAGAACGCAATGTAGATTTAGCACAACAAGTAATCGATATCGATGCCTCAGTAGAGTCGCTTACATCACTCATTGATGAACTTGAAGAGTTAAGTAGATCTCGATTTGAAGAAACCTTTAACCAAATCAGGGAGCATTTTGCTGGTCCACAAGGCATGTTCCGAAAACTCTTTGGGGGCGGAAGTGCCGACATCATGATGCTTCCGGATGAAAACGGTAATGTTGACTTGCTTGAAGCAGGCATTGAAATTAAAGCAAAGCCCCCAGGCAAGCAACCAAGAGTAATTTCGCAACTTAGCGGTGGAGAACAAGCTATGACTGCTGTAGCGTTACTACTGAGTATTTTCAAGGCAAAACCATCACCCTTCTGTGTGCTCGACGAAGTTGATGCTGCACTCGACGAAGCAAATACCCATCGTTTCATTAGTTCACTTAGCCACTTCCTCGAAAAAAGTCACTTCATTGTAATTACACACCATAAACGCACCATGATGGGTTGCGACAAACTCTACGGCGTCACTATGCAAGAACGAGGAGTGTCGAAACACGTTGCTGTGACTGTAGATGAAGTTGGCAAAGAAGGTGAAATTGCAACATCTGCGCACACGCGTTCAAAGACGCTGCCAATTGTTGAAACCGCTACTCTTGCAGCCACTGTGCAATAACTGACCAGACCTCTGTAAGTTGACAGGAAGGTTCACTGCCAATTGAAAATGGGTTCGTTGTATTAAATACATGATCTCCCCCAGCAATTCGGGCTAATGTCTGTTGCTTTATTTTGCTAGAAAGTGCAACAGCGTGACTCACTGAAACTGTTGGGTCATTTTCTCCATGTATAAGCAAACAAGGCACATCAATTTTCTGTGCTAATGTTAAAAGATCATGATCTTCTGGATGTTCAATCTGTTCTTCAAGGAACGCTTTCCCTACTTGGAGTGCTTGCCCTGTTCGCCCAGATGTAACCTCAATTCTTCCTTCTGCGAGAAGTTTCTGCTGTGTTTCTTCAACCATGCTGAGGCACTCACTAGGCGAAGATAACACGATGGCAGAATCCGCCTCGACAGTCCCCCTACCCAGCGCAAGGAGCGCGGAAACGCCACCTCTGGAATGCCCTAAGATCACAAATGGAATATCTGGCATTGAAAATACCTGTGTAAGAATGTGCAAATCTTCAACTTGTCGGTTCCACGTCGATTGCTCAAAGAGATCGAGGCGATCAAACGGCCCATCCCCATTAGGCATACCAGAATGCGAGAAGTTGAAACGATGTGCAAGGTAGCCTTTATTTGCAAAGTTATCTGCGAGCCACGGGAACATGCCGTAATCCTTATAGCCCATAAACCCATGCGACAACAGAATTACCCCAGCAGATTTGCCAGCCGGCTCATGCGTAGTTCCATATATTGGATTGCCTCTGCTTCCGTCAATTGTCCAGTCTGTAGTCTTCATAGAAACATCCTAACCCTATCTGCCTTGAAGTGCCAACGCGAGTTAAGATACCGATATGGATAAAGCGGTCAAGCCCATCGATTGCATCATTTTTGGAGGAGGAGTTGCTGGTCTATTCGCCCTAGACAAGTGTCTTTCTTCTGGAATCAGGGCAATTCTACTTGAATCAAAATCATTGGGAACTGGGCAAACTATAGATTCTCAAGGGATTATTCATGGAGGACTTAAGTATGCAATAACTGGGCATGGTGCAAAAGCTGCATCAGCCATCAAGGATATGCCCGCTATTTGGAGATCGTGCCTCGCAGGAGAATCAAAACCCAATTTGCACAAAGTCGTCATGCGATCAGATTTCTGCCATGTCTGGAGAACCGACTCTATCCGATCAAAACTTGGGTGGATTGCTGCAAAACTTGCCCTACGAACAAAACCTATTGTGCTTGACGAAGATGAACTCCCAATCGCCCTTCAAGGAATTGAGGGCTCTGTTGCAAGAATCGACGAACAAGTCATTGAACCAAGAAGCCTCCTTGAAGTTTTGGGTCGACAACTCGATGACCATATTCTTCAAACAGTTGAAGGTGGAGTCGAAATCTCACAACTTGATGATGGCTGGCTCGTGCAACTACTTAACCCAAAAACTGGCGAGCCCCTCGATTTGTTCGCAAAGAAAATTGTGTTAACTGCGGGATCTGGCAACTCGCATCTCCGAAGTATGTTTGGCTTGGAACCAGACAAAACACAGGTGCGCCCATTGCAAATGGTAATGGCAAGAGGGAATCTTCCAGTACTCAATGGTCACTGCATCGATGGAGCAAAGACAAGAGTCACCATTACAACCTCAAAAGATTATGCAAACCGTTCTGTATGGCAAATTGGGGGGCAACTTGCTGAAGATGGAATAGATGTCTTGCCAGAGAAACTCATAAAACACGCGGTGCAAGAAATTCACGAGGTACTTCCAAACATCGATTTGCAAGATATTGAGTTCACTACGTACATGACAACACGCGCTGAGCCATATGCTCGGGGAAATCGACCCAGTGACATTTCAATCATTGAAGAAAAGAATGTTCTTACATGCTGGCCTATAAAGCTTGCCTTCGCTCCTCGGCTCGCAGAAGAAATTGTTGCAAGAATTTCCGCTTCCCCAAATGAAGAACAAAACTCTGTTGTAGATTTTGCTTCTTGGCCAAGTCCAAACGTTGCCCTACCCCCTTGGGAAACAGATCAGCCTTGGAGCACTCTCGAAACGGCAGCTTCATCATGATTTTGCCTATCCCTTTATCGCCTCTTGGATTTGGCGCGTACCAACTTGGGCGCATCGCAGGTGCAAAATATGTTTCAGCTGGCAGACCGATGCCCAGCGAAAAGGAAGCGGACGAACTGCTCAATGGTGTGCTTGATCTCGGAATAACTCTTATTGACACTGCTCCTGCATACGGCTTGAGTGAGGAGCGAATCGGGAAGTACCTGTCTAGTAGGCGAAACGAATATAACTTGGTAACAAAAGTTGGCGAACTGACTGTAAACGGAAAATGCTCCTTTGATTTTACAAACAAAGGTATGCGTGCTTCTGTCGAGAACAGTTTACGCGCCCTCAAAACCGACCATGTAGACTCCCTGCTCGTTCATGCTCCACCAGACGATCTTGCAATGCTTCATGAATCCGACGCTGTAGAAACAATGCTCCTTCTTAAGGAAGAAGGCAAAACAAAAACTATTGGGTTCAGTGGAAAAACTGTAGAAGCACAGAAAGAAGCCCTCCTTTGGTCTGATGTAATGATGATTGAGTACAGTGCTGCAAACCAAACAAATGTGGAAATTATCAAACGTGCAGATGAACAGGGAATCGTTGTTCTATTCAAGAAGGTGCTCGACAGTGGACATCTTGAAGCGAACGAAGCAATTCAATTCCTCATAAAAAAATCACCGTGGAATGAAAAGCATTGCACGGTGATTGGAAGTTCTCGATTAGATCGCATATCGCAAAATGCGAGAGCATTTAACGTGTAGGAATTATAAGCTGCATTCCTATTTTTAGTCTTTTTGGATTCACCGAAGGGTTCGCGTTGGCAATGACTCCGTACTTATTTACATCGTTGTAGTAATGCCCAGCAATCGAACTCAACGTGTCGCCTTCTTCTACAATATGAACTTTTGAGCCATCTTTTGGGGCTATTTTCACTTCTTGTGCAACTCTTGGGTTTGTTGCGTATTTCATAGGCAATCGGAGCATGTTCCCAGGACGAATCATCGCAGGGTCAGATATATTGTTCATAGAAGCAATTTCTGCCCACCTACGGAAACTCCCGAGTTCATTTTGGGCGATCTCACCAAGAGTTTCCCCTTCTTTTACTTGGTACGTACGGTAGGTCTTCTGAGCAACCTCAACTTTTTGTGGGACAACTTCCGTTTCCATATCCTCTGGTTCTACCTCAACAGTCACAACAGCCGGCCGCTCTCTTGGCAAATCTACTGGCATCTCAACCTCAATCGTATCCTCTGGAGTTGGGTCAGAGAGGTCTGCAGCGATTGGTGGAATTCCAAGCGATAGAAGTTTTTCTTCTGGATCACCACCAAACAAGGATGGACGTTGGATTGGCACATCAGTTAACTGCTGTGATGAAGCAGTTTCTGGAGGCGTGATTCCATAGTAAACCACAAGTGCGGCGAGAAGAAGAACACAAATTGAAACGACAAATTTACTTGTTCCGGACATAGAAGAGGCCCTCCTTGGCATCTATAGTATGAATCGGTTCATAGTATAAAAATACTTGAAATTGCATAAAAAAAGCGCCGCTTTCACTAAAGAGAAAGTGGCGCTTTGGAAATTGAGAATTTAGTCTTCTTCTTGGATGGGTTTCGGTGAGTGACCTTTGAACACAAGTGGCGCTGCGATTGCCACAGAACTATATGTACCAACGAGAATACCAATCAACAATGCGAAGGCAAAGGGCCGAATGCCGCCACCACCTGCGAGGTAGATAATCACTACAGCAATGATTGTTGTAAATGAGGTCAGGACAGTACGGCTAATCGTCTGGTTGATTGAGTTGTTTACAATTTCTTGGGTTGGCAGAGGTCGCTTACCACGGTTTTCGCGAATACGATCAAGAATAACGATTGTATCGTTCAACGAATACCCAATCACGGTAAGTAGCGCTGCGATAACACCAAGGTCAATCTGAAATGCCTCCACTTTCAACGTCTGGCTAAAGAACGCGATATGAGCGACATAACCAGCAAGAGCAAGCGCACCCAAGGTAATAGTCACGTCATGTACCAAAGCAACGATAGCCGCTATCGAATAACGTAGTGAACCAAATCGGAACCAGATATACGCCAAAATACCAAGGAGTGAAAGTACAACTGCAACAATTGCATTTGCCTTCATCGTGCCTGCTATTTGAGATGAAAAACTACTTACTTGTTCAAGACTCTGCGGTTGAGAAAGAGCCGTGGAAATAAGATTCCATTCGTTTGCTGATACTCGTTCCTCTACTACTTCAGGATTGTTATTAAGGAAGTTCATATCGCGATCGTAAACAGCAACTGCAATGGCGGTATAGCCATCTTCTTGACCTCGAGTTAATCCAAATACAGCAACATCTCTGCCACCAGCATCGCGTGAATATTCTGGTTGTTGTCGCATACGGTCGATGCGCTTCTCTGCATCTTCAAGAAGAACTGCAGGTTCAATATCTTCAATAACAACAAGCACGCCACCGCGGTAATTAGAGATGTCTCCTCGAGCAGTCGTAGAAAGAACTTCACCAACACTTTCAGCACCTTGTGGTATTTTCACGGTGTGCTTTTCAAAAGATGAAGATCCGTTGCCCTTAAAGAATAGCGCAGGTGGTACATCAAGGTCGTCGCCAAATGTTTCTGTAATTGCTTCAACAACAAGCGCTGTCACTACGGCATCGTCACTGATGCCAGGTGGGTTAGATACCTTAATTTGGAAACCATCTGAAACTACTCTGCCTACTTCATTCAGTTGATTTTCGCCAATCGTAAGTACTGTTGCACCAACAAGTTCAGCAAGAATTTGCTCATCTGAAATCTTCTTTTTCAGATCATCAATTGCTGGAGAACTAGCGCTACCCTTCTGTGCAGCATTCAATTCCGCATTCAGGTCAGAAAGTCGAGACAACGCACTACTCCCTATTGCATGCACGCGTTCCTCAACAGAGCCATCCCCAGTATGCACTAACAACAACCTTTGGTCATCTTGTGCATCTGTCCGCATTGTTAATGAAACACCTCCACGGAACTCGGTGTCAAGCATTGTCTCGCCTCTTCCGAGTACCAGCCAGATTGAAATGCCACAAGCGACAAAACTAAGTACCCAGAAAACTTTTCGTAAATTCACCCAATCAATTGCTGGGTGCAGAATCCTACCAATCGCTGGCACTACGGTTGGGAGCATTGGCAATTTGCGTGCACCAAATACATTGATATATATTTCGAAAATTACTCTCGTTACAAAAAGTGAAGTAAAGAGTGTTGCGACAATACCAATTGAAAGAGTTACTGCAAAACCCTTTACTTCAGTAGTTGCTGTTTGATACAAAACAAAACAAACAATCAAGTTCGTTAGGTTAGCGTCAATAATCGTTGAAAATACTTTTGAATACCCCTCACGCACTGCTTCACGCAAATCACGAGCACCAGCAGCCAGTTCTTCGCGGATACGTTCGTAAATAAGTACGTTAGCGTCAACAGCCATACCCATTGTCAAAACAACTCCTGCAAGACCTGGCAAAGTAAATGTGCCGTCGATGAGCGCCATGATGCCAAAAATCAGCACACCATTCGCGAGCAATGCAAAGTCTGCAATCAGACCCGCTGACATGTAATAGAACAACATGAACGCTATAACCGCTACAACTGACCATCCGAGTGCAGAAAGTCCACGGGCTAAGTTATCAACACCAATAGTTGGCCCAATGATATTCACAGCAATTGGGTCATTGCTCAACCGTGCTTCCAAAGATCCTGCAGCAAGCACCTTAATTAAATATTGGAGTTCACTTTGAGAAAAACTACCAGTGATTGTTCCGCTACCATTGATTTGGCTATTCAGTGTTGGGGCTGTATAGACTTGACCATCAAGCACGATAGCCATCGGTTCTTTGACATGTGCACCGGTCATTTTGCCCATCTGCCGTCCACCAATACTGTCAAGAGTGAACCGAATCGCAGGACGTCCAAAATCGTCTACCGTTGGACTAGCACTTTCCACAGACCAACTGTTATCACCGGTGTGTGTCATGCTCCGTCCGGCATCGGTATAGAGCAGGATGTAAATTTCTCCGTCGTACAATTCGGCTTCGAGTTTTCTACGACCAGTTGAAAGATACGTTCTTGGGTCTGAAAGGAGCGAAGCAAGTAGTGCAGGAGTTTCTGCCCATTCCTCAGGATCATTTATCTTGAACCACTTTGCAATTGGGGAATCGGTATTGTCAGGACCTACTTCAGCGAGTTGCGCTCGTAAGTCAGCAACGTCAACGCCTTCAGCAGATCCAACTTGCACAGCAATTCGGAAGTCGAGAACACCTGCGCCTCTTAGCATTCGAATAAGATCTTCTGGATCGTCAAAACCAGTTCGTTTGTTTTGGTACTCGTTGTATGTCTCCATCAACAAGCCAAGTCCTGAACCTAGTTGAGGATATGAAGATTCTAAAGTTATAAGTGCTGTTTCTCTTGGCGAAACTCCCCGCAATACTTCGTCTGTTTCTTCGTCACGGACAACAACACCGCTTGCATCACGAATCGGATCTCCTACCGCTGGCAATTGCAGCATACGTGTGATGTCGCCTCTATCAAGGCTCGCTGCAAGGAGGTTTTCTCGCTTATCTTCAAAATCAATTTCAGCATCTGCTACCAGTTGCTCAAGTGTACTGTCTGTTGGATCTGCATCATATTGTTCAGTCAATTCAACAAGGTTGTTGTAAGAATCCTGTAAATTTGCTGCTTGGAATCCAACACCGACTTTGAGGTCTTTTCCTACGCCATCTGCTAGCGCTCGGTCAAGATCCCCAGCACGAATATTCGCCGATTCAAGGAGTCCTTCAAGATAACCTCGATAAACAGCAGCTAATTCCTTTACATCCGTACTTGGGAGAGGCATCACTACTTCAATGCGATCGGTACCAAGTGGTGTCATCTGGATATCCAGAACACCTGTTGGGTTCACACGATCCTTTAACACTTCAATAGTTTGCGATAGAACCGCTTTGCGGTCACCAACATTTTCTTCCATGCGTACTGAGTACACCAGACTCACACCGCCACTTAAGTCTCGACCAAGTCGAATCTTTTTATCAGGTGGAGTGATTGCAAAAATGCAACCCACAAGGAGTAGAACGATAAAGACAATTTTCCAGACAAGATTCTGCATAACGGTGTATTGATCCAGGTAAATTCAGTTAGTTAGTTAAAAGTTCAGAATGGGTTACTCAGTTGATGTATCGGCTGTTACTTGTTCGATGCTATCGCGAAGAACAGTGATTCGCGTGTTTGAAGATTCGTCAACCTTTAGTACGATTCGATCTGGTTTCACATCAACGATGGTTCCAAATACACCACCACGAGTGAGGACTTGATCACGTTTTTGCAACGATTCAATCATCGCAGCACGTTTCTTTTTTTGTTTTCGTCCACCGAACATACTGAATACAATCATGCCAACAAGTAAGAGCATGAACATTGGAAGAAAGCCACCGAAAGGCCCCTCTGCGGGTACGGCGTCAGTACCAACATTTTCTGAACCATCGACTTGCGCGGTGGCGTCGCCTTCGAGTTGGCTGAACAAGGTGGGGGTGAAATAATCTGAGAACAAAGGTGAAAACATGATTTCTGGTTCCTATCTAAAAGATGGGTTACGAGTCTTGAAGTACTGGCCAGTGATTTGGCAGTGCAGACCAGGAATTATCCCGTATTGCGAGCCGTATGTCTATCATCAACGATTGGAAGTGGTGAATGTTATGGATACTCACAAGAATGCCGGAAAGCATCTCTTTGGACATGTACAGGTGTCGAAGGTATGCCCTGCTATGTCCTGATGCACAAGTAGCACAAGTACACCCTTCCTCAAGAACCCTTGTATCTGCCTTAAAACAGGCATTTCTTATGTGAAGTTGCCCATTCCGAGTAAATGCATGCCCGTTTCGCCCATTCCGAGTAGGCAATACACAATCGAACATATCCATCCCAGAGGCTACAGCAGAGACCAAATCACGCTCATAGCCCACCCCCATGAGATATCGAGGTTTTTGAGCAGGGAGCAAATTTGCAGTAAATTTTACTACTTCTTGAATTTTTTCTGGGGATTCGCCCACCGCAACACCACCGATTGCATATCCCGGAAGTTCTATATTGCATACTTGTTCAACACTTCTCTCTCTTAGATCAAGGTTTGTCCCGCCCTGCACAATTCCGAATAGCGACTGTTCGTCTTGTCGATGATGTGATTTCTTGCAACGATCAAGCCAGCGAGCTGTTCTATCGAGGGATTGAAGTAATCGCAATTCGTGTTCGCTTGCTGTCATGACCCCATCACGTGAAGTAAGAGCATGCCGCCGTCGAGCTAAATTTTGTGTTTGCGGTTCAACGCTTGAAGGGCAATCATCAAACGCCATTATGATGTCTGCGCCTAAGTTGTTTTGTATTTCAATTGAACGTTCAGGCGTGAGTCGAATCATCGAACCATCAATAATTGATTTGAACGTTACACCATCTTCGTCGACCTGATTTATATCCGCCATAGACCAAGCTTGGTACCCACCGCTATCGGTAAGGATAGGCCGGTTCCATTGCATGAACTTGTGCACCCCACCAAGTTCAGCAATCTGCGTATCCCCAGGTCGAAGCATAAGGTGGTACGCATTATTTAAAATAATTTCAGAACCTGTCGCCCGCACTTGTTGTGGTGTTAGTCCTTTTACACTTCCACGAGTACCGACGGGCATAAATGCTGGAGTTTGAAATGAACCATGGGGGGTTGTTACGACGCCTGTTCTTCCTGCGTGCTCCTGGCTCTGATTTGTGATTTCGAACGTTAATGGCTGTGGCAATTACGTGTCCTCGCGACGTTCTTTTGAAGCGTTATGCAAAATCTTCTTCTCTTTTGATGATAAACTTTGCAAACCTTTATTGTGAATTTTATCGAGGATTCGATCAATATCTTCTTGTTTTGCTCCTCTGTCTCTCCAAGCAAAATGCTCGGACGTGGGATCAGCTTTTCCAAGAAAATCGAAAAACCCATTGAGATGATGCGGGTGGCGAATGAAATACCATCCTGCAGCCGCACCACCCAAATG
>JABHWX010000015.1 GCA_018657585.1 Phycisphaerae bacterium | reverse complement strand
CACATATGGAATCAATACATTTTGCGTGTGAAAGATGGAAAACGCGACGCGTTACGCGAGCACCTCGCAGAGCAAGGAATTGGTTCTGATATTTATTATCCAGTACCGCTTCACATGCAAGAGTGTTTTTCAGACCTAGACGGTTTGCCAATGCCAGAGACAGAGAGGGCATCACATGAAACAGTTGCTTTGCCAATATTCCCTGAACTTGAACGAGAGCAAGTTGAGTACGTCGCAAACACGATTGTTGAATTTCTTACGTAACCGGTTGCAGGGCGAATCGACCGCGGTCATCTTTGACAACCGTCACAATCGGCGTATCTGGTTCGTGGTATAAAACAAGCCTCCAGCATTCACTGCGTGCTTCTTCAAGAAGTTGAAGCTTGGTTTGAGCATTGTCCCACGGAAGCATGTCGTACCCCATCGAATAGGCAAGGCCAACATGGTTGCAAGTTGGCATGACATCGGAGCAGAAGCACACTGTACCCTGTTCATCTTGAAACTCAATGGATTGCAAGCCCCAAGTATGTCCTTTGCGAACTGTTAGTTGAATATCGTCAAGAACAGTTGAGTCTCCATCAACTAAATCCACTCGCTCACGAATGGAGTCAAGTACGCGTGGTAAATATGTTTTACTCATGGTGGAGCGATTCGCGTTTGCGTCTTCCCACTCTTGTTTTTGTACAATCACTTTTGCATTTGGCAAAAGCGTAATACCAGCGGCATGATCAAAATGTAGGTGCGATAGGACGACACTGTCGATGGAATCTGGGTCGACATTATTTTCTTTTAGCGCATCAAGAATGGTGACACTATTCATGCCAAACATATCAACTTCTTTTTCACTCCACTCACTTCCATAACCAGTTTCAATCAGAACATGTCGTCCATCTCGTTCAAGAAGAACACAATTGCAGGCCTCTGGAATTCTATTTTGCTCATCTGGCGATACAAGTTTTGACCACAACGCTTTTGGGACTACACCGAACATGCTTCCACCATCAAGCCGAAATCTCCCAGCGTCTAAAAGTGTCCAATTCCACGTCATGCTTTAACAAGGCGAGCGCGAATTTCGTTGCAATTTGCAAGCGCGTTTCTTGTGTCAATAACAAGACTAGCATGCAATGCAATTGTATCCCAGTTAATTATTGAGTGATCTGTTACGATTAATACAGCGTCATAATTTCTAACAGAATCTTTATCGAGCGGTATAGACGAAATGTTTACATCGTGTCCACGCATTTTTGGAAACACAGGCACATGTGGGTCATGGTATTCAACATTCGCGCCGCGTTCAATTAAATCCTCAATGATAAATACAGCAGGTGTTTCCCTAATGTCATCAACGTTTGGTTTATAAGCAACACCAACAACAAGCACACTTGCACCACATAAAGATTTTTTATCATCATTAAGTGACGAGGCGACTCGGTCAACCACAATACCTGGCATTTTTTGGTTTACTTCTCCGGCAAGTTCAATGAACCGAGTTGGCATGCCAACTTCTTTCGCTTTCCAAGTAAGGTAAAACGGGTCGATTGGGATACAGTGTCCACCAAGCCCAGGTCCGGGATAAAACGCTTGGAATCCAAAGGGCTTTGTAGCAGCAGCTTCGACCACTTCCCAAATATCGACATCAAGTTTTTCAAGGATAACTTTCATTTCATTGACGAGTGCAATGTTTACTGCACGGTAGATGTTTTCAAGCAGTTTTGCTGATTCAGCAACTTCTGCAGAAGACACAAGATGCGCATCCGTTACTACTTTGCTGTAAAAAGCATGGGCAAGTTTGCCACTTGTCGTATCTAGTCCACCAACAAGTTTTGGTATTGATTGCGTAGATTCAGTCTTACGGCCCGGATCTTCTCGTTCTGGGCTGTAGGCTAAAAAGAAGTCCACCCCATGCTTTAGTCCAGAAGATTCTAATATAGGCAACATTTCGTCTCGAGTGGTACCAGGGTAGGTGGTTGACTCAAGAACAACAAGTTGCCCCTTTCGTAATACTCTGGCAACAGCTTTTGTGCTTTCAAGAACGAAAGAAAGGTCAGGGTCATTATGTTTACCAAGTGGAGTTGGTACGCATAGTGAAATAATATCTGCTTGCTGAAGGTCTGTTGGGTCACAAGTGGCGCGGAATTGATCAGAGACAGAAATCTCTTTGGAAAAATCATCGCCAAGATGCTTCAAATATGGCGTGCCATTATTTAAACATGCAATCTTTTTTGGGTCAACATCAAATCCTAGTACGTTATACCCGGCTTCAAAAACAGCAACGGCGAGTGGAAGTCCAACATACCCCATGCCCACTACGCCTACACAAGCAGTTTTGTTTTCTATTTTGCTTAGAAGTTCAATGGCGGAATCTGATTGTAATTGAGTGTTCATATCGCCGGAATCAACTCTTCTGGGTTTTCTAAAAGCTCGATAACCGTACGCAAGAATTTTGCTCCCGCAGCACCATCAACAACTCGGTGGTCGCAACTTAAACTTAGCGGCAAAACTTTGCCGGCATAAAATGTACCGTCTTTGGTGAGCACCTGTTCTTTCGCTCGCCCAACCCCAAGAATAGCAACTTCTGGGTAATTAATAATAGGAGTCGTAAACATCCCTCCATAACTGCCAACATTCGAAATGGTGAACGTGCCTCCCGAGAGTTCTTCTCGTTTAATCGTTCGATCTCGACACTCCCTGGCAAGCCGTGCAGTTTCGTCAGCAAGCTGCACCAAACTCAGTTCATTTGCGTTTTTGAGAACCGCGACCATTAATCCTTGGTCTGTATCAACCGCACAACCAAGATTGACAACGTTGTGTACTAAAATTTCTTCAACAAAATCATCAACCGTTGAATTGAGTACAGGATGTTCTTTTAACCCCTTGATGACAGCAGTCATAATAAATGGAAGGAAACTAAACTTACGACCAACAAGAGAACTTAACGCCTTGCGTTTTTCGTCAAGTTTTGTGACATCTGCTTCGTCAACAACCTGAAAGTGAGCAGCTGTTTTTAAACTATGGGTAAGTGCTTCGGCAATTTTTTTACGAATACCTCGGAACGGGATTCTTTCCCCCACACCTTCTTGTGGAACACTGACACGTGTTGCAAGTGGGGTAGTTGGCTCAGTCGGAATTATTCTGGGTGTCAGCGGTGAACCCGTGTGTGCCTCAATATCGGAAGCAGTTATACGACCACCACGACCAGTTGGAGTGACGTTGTTGATATCAACATTCATATCTCGGGCAATTTTGCGAACAGCAGGTGTAGCACAAGCTTTTCCAGAAGAGATAGAGTCATCCTGTTCCGCTGCGGTTCGAGTGAATTTTGCGGGCATCGACATACCATCATCTACCTTGCCAACAACACATCCAGTATCGGGGGGAGCCGCCTTTACAGACGATACCTGAGCCACATCGTAATTAACCAAAACACTGCCAACAATGATGATATCGCCCTCGTTGCCATTGAGAGCTGCAATGATCCCTGTCCACGGGCTTGGCACTTCGACAAGCGCCTTGTCGGTTT
>JABHWX010000096.1 GCA_018657585.1 Phycisphaerae bacterium | reverse complement strand
CCAAAAAACAACCAATCAATATTCCCAGTCCCAAACTTACGTAATCCATATATGAATCATCGTAGGCATTTTTTCGTATTATTTCTCTATTATTTGTAGAATTATTTTGATTAATATGTTTTTCTGCAGTACCTTATGTGTACGGCTTTTTTAGAGAGAAGCTAGAAAGTGGAGAGAAGTTTGAAGAAAGCATTAGGAATTTTTGTTTCAACTTTACTTGTAACATCTGTTGCAGTGGGCGATATGTATTACGACCCAGCAGGCGATATTGCTACTGGTAATCCAAATCTTGACATTACAAGCGTTGAAATGACAACAAGTGGTTGGGATCTCCTTGTAACTATTACCGTCGCAGACTTAAATGCTGACTGGGGCAAGTACATGGTATTTATGGATTACGGAGATAACTATAACGGGAACTTTGGTGCTCCTGAAAACAACAATCCTTGGGGCAGAGATGTTGGTGGTCATGCTGGATTTGACGCATTCACTGGCATATGGCTTGATGGTGGCGGACACATGTCACACAGCGAATGGAGTACTGATCATTGGTACGAACAATATCAAGCCCCTGTTGCAAATGTAGATTGGGAAAGTAGTTCGATAACCATAGGTTATATGGATTTGGCGTACCACCTTGGCAACAATGGAGTAACCGAGATTGGTTTTGAAATAGGAACAACAGGTGGCAGTTGGGGAGATCCAGCAATTGATTTGCTTGGTGGCGAAGGTACACAACCCGGCTGGGGCGGTGGCTCAACGATTACTGATTTGCAATATTTCACTCTACCAGCACCAGGCGCGCTAGCACTTCTTGCTATGGCTGGTCTTGGTCGAAGACGTCGGTATTAATTTGGAAGTAACTTTGAACAATTAACTTTACTCATAGCCACTCCATTTGAGTGGTTGTTTTTTAGAAGGAATAAAGAGATGAAAACAATTATCACAATCCTTACACTTGTTTGCACTTCAACAGCCTTAGCCCAGCCAACTATGGATGGTACTCTTGATAGTGATTATGGAGACGCAAATGCTGTTCAAAATACTCAAACAAGTTTTGCTGACTCAACTATTGGTATGCCCGACTTTGCAAATGGTTCGGAAATTGATTCTGGATATGCCATTATTGACAATGGTTATTTATACATAATGTTGCCCGGTAACTTAGAAAGCACGTTTAATAAGATAGACATTTTTGTTGACGCTCGTGATGGTGGACAGCACACACTTCGAAACGATAATTCAGAAGTGGACTTCGAAGGCCTTATTCGAATGGGCGATGATGGCACTGGTGAAAATGGCCTGACATTCGACGAGGGGTTTGATGCAGATATGTGGCTAAGTATGACTTGTGGTGGAGATGTATTTGCAACATACGCAAGTTACGCAGAGTTGCATACAACTGGTGGTGGCTTTGGTCAATACGTTGGCGAAGGATCTTCAGGTGCCGCTGGTGTTATCTATGGCAAAACAGGGTTGATGTTTGCGCTTGATAACTCAAACGTAGGTGGAGTTGGTTTTGGTGAAGGGCTTGGTTGTGGCGAAGGCGTAACAACTGGTATCGAAGTAGCAATTCCACTTTATCTTCTTGATTGGGATGGTAAAGCAGGCGATATTACTTCTGCGAAAATTTGCGCTTTCATTAACAACAGCGGTCACGATTTCATGTCCAATCAAGTAATTGGTGGCATAGGTGGTGGGTCAAATCTTGAAGACCCACGTTATGTTAATTTTGAAAATATAACAGGCGATCAATTCTTTACTGTTGGTGGTACAGCTGAGCCTTGTCCAGAACCAACAGGTGCTTGTTGTTTTGATATTGACTGCAGTGATGTCCCAGAGGCCGACTGTTCTGCTCTTGGTGGCGAATATAATGGCGATGGTTCCTTTTGTAACGGTGATCCCGCTCCTTGTGCGCCAGAACCGTGTGAAGGCGACGTGGACGGTGACGGTGACGTTGATGTTTCTGACATACTGACAGTTATTGGCAACTGGGGCTGCTCCCAATAAGTCAAGTATAGTTAAGCATATGTTTCAAAAGCCCACTATTTTTTCTCTTGCTATTGCAGTTTGCTGTAGCCAAACTTTAGCAGCGGATACATCGCCACGAGGAAATACGCGTTCGGTTCCATCAACTCATCTTGGCTATGGTGCGATTCCTTACAGCAATTCAGGATGCCAGGTTTGGAACTATGCTCTAACAAATTGGTCTGAAGCGGGAATAGTTCGACCCGACATTTCAAATGCTGCAAGTGGAACGGTAAAGTGGACGTTCTCTCTTACTACTCTTGGAATGAGTATTGGCGAAACCATTCGATTTGACATTGCAACAAGTGGGGATGCCGCAAGTAATCCTGGGATTGATCATATAAGTCGAAGCGATCAATCAACAGACGGTTGGGAGTCACCATCCGCTTCAGGCGACTTTTTAGAATACACCCTCAGCGGCGGTTCTGGAAGTCAAACATATACGGACAGTATTGGTGATGTCTTTGACTATCCAAGTTTAGATCTGAAGTGGGTTATTGTTGGGCATGATGCACAAAACTTATATATCACTATAAACGTAGATGATGACGTATTTACAACGGGCTTTGCAAACTTTCTGTTTTTCTTGGATACCAAAATTGGCGGTTCAACAACGAACCCTTGGGGAAGACCTATTGATCTTGGTGGCGAAGAGATCGATTTGTTTTTAGGTAGTTATCTTTTAGACGCTGATGAAGGCGTGAGCTTTAGGACCTGGGCACCGAATGCTTCTTATGTTGCAATTATTGGAGACTTTAATAACTGGTCAATGTGGTCCACGATGCTTTCCGATGAAGGCAATGGTGATTGGTCGCTGGATATTCCAGAAGCGTCCATTGGCGATGAATATAGATATGTCATCATCAATAGCGGCGCACAGTATTCAAGAATCGATGCTCGTTCGTATCAAGTAACAGATTCATCGGGAAACAGCGTTGTACATAACCCCAATGGATATTTTTGGCAAACTTCAGACTATGTTCGTCCCGCCTGGAATGAAACCGTTATTTATGAAATGCACATTGGAACTTTTGCAGGTGGACTAACACAAGCAATTACCAAGTTAGATTACCTAGAAGAACTTGGCATTAATGCAATTGAGTTGATGCCAATTTGGGAATTTGCAAGTGATTCTTCTTGGGGGTACAACGGAGCGCACCCATTTGCACTTGAAAGTAGTTATGGAACTCCTAATGAACTAAAAGAATTTGTCGACGAGGCGCATGCACGTGGTATCGCTGTTCTGATTGATGTCCTTTATAACCACTGGGGACCCACCGATATGTCTCTTTGGAAATACGATGGCTGGAGTGAGAATGATTTAGGTGGAATTTACTTTTACAATGATTGGCGAGCCGAAACTCCTTGGGGAGACACAAGACCTGACTATGGCCGCGATGAAGTGCGTGAGTATATTCGTGATAACGCACTCTATTGGTTGAAAGAATATCGTCTTGATGGTTTACGTGTTGATGGTACCAAGTGGATCCGTGCAACCGATGACGGTGGCATCGATATTCCTGAGGGTTGGACACTGCTTCAGTTTATTAACGATGAAATCGATGCTTACGATTCAGATCAACTTATTATTTGCGAGGATCTAGCCGGATCTGATTGGATGACTAAGACAACAGGCGAAAGTGGTGCTGGTTTTGATTCGCAATGGGATGTCAATTGGATTCATCCAATTCGCTATCTCATTGAAACTCCAAACGATAGCGATCGATCCATGTGGACAGTTTACAATTTAGTCATGGCTATGTATAACGGCGATCAGACTGATCGAATTATTTACACCGAATCACACGACGAAGTTGCAAATGGAAATTCACGTGTCCCCGAAGAAATCTCACCCGGTGATGCGGGCAACTGGTTTGCCCGCAAGCGTTCGACTCTTGGTGTGGCGCTTGTCTTAACTTCTTCCGGAATACCAATGCTCTTCCAAGGTCAAGAGTTTTTAGAAGATGGTTATTTCCATGACGATGACCCGATCGACTGGATAAAAACAACGACATATTCTGGGATTTTGCAACTTTATACTGATTTAATCTCACTTCGATTAAATAAAGACGGCATTTCTGGTGGACTGTCTGGTGGATCAACAAATATGCACCATATTAATGACAACGGCAAAGTCGTTGCGTATCATCGTTTTGGGGAAGGTGGTGTTGGCGATGATGTTGTTGTAGCTATGAACTTTAGTATTAACGAAAAACAAACGTATCGAATTGGTTTGCCCAGAGGCGGACAGTGGTATATGATTTTTAATTCTGACTCAACAGAGTACGCTGATGACTACGATGATATTGGTGCAGATGTTTTTGCATCATCTTTTGGTTATGACGGAATGACCTACAGCGGATTGATTGATATTGCGCCATATTCAGTACAAATTTTTTCACAGGCAGATGTTGCCGAACCCTGCGTTGCAGATCTTTCAGGTGATGGTTTTGTGACTGTGTCTGATTTATTAATAATTATTAGTGCGTGGGGAACCCCCAATGCCGACATTACAGGTGATAACATGACGAATGTGTCTGACGTATTAGTATTAATTGGAGAATTTGGTCCATGTCAATAATAAAAGCCAAGCGTGGATTCACCCTAGTTGAACTTTTAGTTGTTATCGCAATCATTGCGATACTAATAGCGTTGATAACTGTTGCTGCTGGCATGATGCTAGACAAAGCAAAATCCACAAAAGATATGGGAAACCAACGCACTTTAGGTCAGGCAACATTCTCACACGCAACAGACCATAACGGGAAATTACTTCACCCGCGAACAGGGCCAGAAGAGCCTCCTTCACAAGATTCAACACAATCACAAATTGACCGAATGTGGGTTGCCGCATACGGACAAGATGCCAATGGTGATAATCGCCTAGTTAATCAGGGAGGTGATTATATTGAAATGAAATCTGCTCTCGAAGAAGGTGCAGCGTTCCCATACATTGGAAGTGTTATGGCGTACCAATCACCGATGGATCCAACAATTGGCGATGTTGATGAGTTTGAAGTTGGTAATAGTTTTACTAATGATCGCATTCGTTCGTACTCACTCAATGCATTTGTAGGTGTGGAGTGGGGGGCAGACGACAGAACTTTTTATCGCGACTTCCCTCCACTTAGGCTAAAGTTTCAAGGTAAAGCTTGGCGTTCTACCGAAACACTTTCACAAATCCCACAACCCTCAGAAACAATGTGTAGCATTGGTGAGCAAGATAGTTGGGGACGTAATGGACACGGCTGGTTAGTCTTTACAAGACAAGATGGCGCTCCAATTTGGGTCGATTTCCCCGCATTTTGGGATGGACGTAATGTGAACATGTCGTTTGTAGATGGATCAACGGGCTCAATTACATTAGAAAGTGATTTAGTTGAACAAAAATGGCTCGATCACGGACATAATTATTCGCCAAGTTTAGACGGTGATGACTATGAACACATGAAAGACTTTCAGAAACTCAAAAAAGTTATCCTTCCAGGAGTGGAAGGCATTGGTTCAATTTTAGATAGATAAAGTTTCAAACTTTATGTTTCTTAAACCCAAAATAATATCAGTCCTACTGATTATCATTGCGTCAATATTTATTGGCATCTGGGCTGTCCTTGATGATGGCGTAGACCAGATGCCATTTGAATCAAGTGCTTGGAAAAATAATCCTACGGTTTTTTCACTCGAGTCTGTTCGTTTAAGGATGGTTGATGATTTTTTGGATACACACAACATAATTGGCATGTCGAGGGAAGAAGTAGTTTTGCTTCTTGGAGAACCAGATCAAACAGAATATTTCAAATCCTACGAAATGGTTTATATGCTTGGGCAAGAAACAGACAGTTATTTCGCTATCGACTCACAATGGTTGGCTATACATGTAGATGGTACAGCAGTGGTAGAGTCTATTGACATTCTTACGGATTAAATCGTGTTGATTGAATCGACATAGTTTTTGCTTAAT
>JABHWX010000095.1 GCA_018657585.1 Phycisphaerae bacterium | reverse complement strand
CCTGCACTATGAAGCACAATCCTCGGATAAACGAATGGGGAGCTTCGCTTCCGGGTTTCAGTTGTTTACACCCATTGCAGGACGATGACAGTATTCAAGGAGCACTTCGACTTCTGTATGAAACTCGTACGATGCTTGAAGAAATTGCAGGGTTGCACGAAGTTTCACTGCAACCGGCGGCGGGTGCGCACGGAGAATTTACTGCATTAAAAGTTATTCGAGCATACTTTGCCGACCACGGGCAATCAGAGAGAACGGTAGTGCTTGCAGCAGACACAGCGCATGGCACGAACCCTGCGTCTTGCACGATGTGCGGGGCTTCAGTAGAAACAGTGCGGACTGTTGATGGACAAACAGATTTAGCGAATTTGGAAGAAGTAATTGCGAAAGTTGGGGCAGAGAATATTGCAGCGTTTATGATTACGAACCCCAGCACTGCTGGTCTGTTTGATTCAAATATTAAAGAAATTGCAGACATTGTGCATGAAGCAGGGGCAATGCTTTACTTGGATGGTGCAAACATGAACGCGATGGTTGGTCGTATTCGACCTGGCGATTTTGGTGCTGACGCAATGCATTACAACACTCACAAAACATTCAGTACTCCTCACGGTGGTGGCGGCCCCGGTAGCGGACCGATTGCAGTAACTGAAGTACTTGCACCGTATTTACCTGTACCGCAAGTCATGATGGCGGATGATGGGAGTTTTTATCTTGATAGAGATCGAGAAAAAACTATCGGCAAGGTTCGTTCCTTTATTGGTCAGTTTGGTGTTCTTGTTCGTTGTTGGGCATATATTTCTGCTTGTGGTCCAATGGGGTTGAAAAATATTTCTGGAACGGCGGTCTTAAATGCAAATTATCTCGCAGCTCGTTTGGAAGATTTGTATGCAATGCCTTTTTTCAAGCCAAGTGAAGGCAAGTTCTGCGCTCATGAGTTCGTCACTGTTCCTCAGGCACTTCTCGATAAAGGCGTGACCTTAATTGATATTGCAAAGCGAATGATTGATTACGGCGTGCATCCACCAACGATGCATTGGCCGATGCAGGATTGCTTAATGGTTGAACCCACTGAGACAGAGTCAAAACAAGCACTCGATCACTTTGTTGATGTAATGCGAGCAATAGCAAACGAGATTTTTGAAGAAATTGAGAAAGTACAAAACTCTCCACTCGAATCGGATATTGCACGCGTTGACGAGGTAGGAGCTGCTCGAAAACCAATTCTCACCTTCACATAAATTAACCCTAGGTTAATTTATCCGAGGAGGATGGCGGCGATGAGTACCAGAATGCCTGCAAAAATTCCAGCGAGGATGTCGTCCATGAGCACGCCCCATCCGGCATGTAGGTGCTGTGATTTGTCGATAATCACTGGTTTCCAAATATCAAAAAGTCTGAAAAGGGCAAATGCGAATACAGCAAGTCCAATCCAAGCAGTCGAAGAAACATGGTTGCTCGGTTCAAGCCATGCCATAGCGAGTAGGGCGATGGATTGTCCGGCAACTTCGTCACTGACGACTTGGGGTGGGTCCTTTTTACCGAAATACTCCGCGTACCAAGGCGATAATTGGACTGTAACTATTGACGAAACAATGACTAATGCGAAAAGGATGCCAATAAGCCAGCCATGCACGATTCCAAAGTGCCCGCAGCCAAGGACGATAACAAGTGGTAGTAAAGAACCCCATGTTCCGGGTGCTTTGGGAAGAAGCCCAAGTCCAAAACTCGTGCAAAGTAACCGTTTCATGCGTCGTCTTTACGCATGACGGCGAGGAGCCCCGTGATGTAAGGCAAGCCAGACCAGACAGTTATGGCAAGAAGCATCCACGCAAGGATGTTAATGAGCAACATGACGCCTTCGTGTTTTTCTGGATTACAGTTGACAACAAGCAATAAAATGAGTGGAAGCGCAAAGGATTGAAAAATCATTTTAAATTTGCCTGCCCATTTTGCCCCGCCCGTGTGCCCCATGGATTCTAAAACGCCTCGGATTGAGGTGACTAGGAGTTCCCTTGCAATGATGACAACCACCATCCACGGGTAGATTCCGGTTGCCATGGTGAGCAAATGGTCACCCTCGACCCAAGCGTCCACGCTGAATCGTGGGCCTGCAAAGTAAATAAAGGTTCCAAGCACAAGTACCTTGTCACAAAATGGGTCCATGAGCCGACCAAACATTGAAACAACGTTCCATTTTCGTGCAAGATATCCATCTATAAAATCAGTGGTTGCGGCGAGGACAAATAGAACAATTGCTACGTTTCCCCAGAGAATTCCTTGGTCTGGGAAGCGAAACCCACCAAGCACTGCAAAGAACCCTCCAGCGATGAATACGCGCAATATCGTGATTGCATTTGGTATTCGACTTTTGATAGATTGGTCCATGAAATCCATTCTACCTTTAACCCCCAATAGCGGTTGCGAATCAGCGCTAAAGCCCATATCTTGCCTCTTTTCGCGCATAATTATTGCACATTCATCAGAAGGTTCTTACTACCCTACATGGACATGTTCCTCCCTTACATCGCTTGCTTAACAATTGCTTTAGCATTGTACGCAGCACTCAGACCCTCACCACTAACGGTACGGGTAGGCATGATTGTAGTTGCTGTCGCTGCTGCTGGTTGGCTTGTTGGTTTAGTAACTGGCTCACTCTCGGCATTTGCTGATGCAAGCCAAGGTATATTTTTTATTATCTTTAGTTTGTGTGCAATTGGATCTGCTTTGAGAATGATTACGCATGTTCAGCCAGTGTACAGCGCGTTGTATTTCGTTCTTGTTGTTCTTTCAACAGCAGGATTGTTTCTGCTACTTGAAGCTGAGTTCATGGCGTTTGCGCTGATAATTGTGTATGCCGGCGCAATTTTAATTACATACATGTTCGTACTCATGCTTGCAAACCAAGCTACAAGTCCCAACAACCCAGATAGTCAAGCCCAATACGACCGAGTTCCACGTGAACCAGCCGCAGCAGTTGGTGTTGGTTTTTTGCTTTTGTGCCTCATTTCCGGAACAGTGATTAACGGATCAGCGTCCCTGCCTGAACAGGGCAACGAACTTACGAAGTGGTCTACTCTTGAACATTTACCCAAACAATTTCAAGAAGATGTGCTTGCTCTTGATTCTGACTTCGCATGGCCTCCTGTTGCATCAGGTCAAGGTAACGTTATTCATATTGAAGGTAGCGAAGTATTCATAATTTCAACCAACGGCGACACCTTGGTCTTGCCTGAAGAAATGCTTCCTCGTAACACGCAGCAAGTTGGTTGGTCGTTAGTAAACGATTTTCCTGTAAGCCTTGAACTTGCTGGTGTAATCCTGTTGATGGCAATGTTCGGTGCAGCAATTATTGCCCGTAGAGCTATCGAACTTGGAGAACAAGAAAAACGGAGAGTGATTCTTAGTGAGGAAACAGAAGCAGGTGGTCAATCATGATGACAGTTTCGGCACTTTCAGGTTACTTGATTGTAAGCGGCTTACTTTTAGCAATCGGTTTAGTAGGTTTTTTAGTACGTCGAAACTTAATCGTAATGTTTTTATGTACAGAGTTAATGTTTCAAGGAGCAGCACTTGCTTTCATTGCAATTGGGCATTACCTCTTTGATTACTCTGGACAAGTCATGGTTATATTTATTCTGACAGTCGCTGCAGCAGAAGCCGCTCTCGCTCTTGCGTTGGTTGTGCTCATGCACAGGCAAGGTGACACTTTAGATGCTGATGCATTTGTGGAGCTGTCCGAATGACTTCGATAACATCCATCTCTGTTATTTCAAAATTAATCGCAACTCCTGCGGCCGATGTAAGCCAAGTTGCTCAATTGCCGGGTATGCACTGGGCAAGTTTTATCATGTGGATGCCACTCATTTCTCTTGCACTTTGCGGAATTTGTTCGGCATTCAAAGTAAAAACAAAAGCACCAGCAATCATAACAATAATTTGCTTGGCGACTTCTTTCATTCTTACATTACTCTTATGGCAGGGTTATCAAGACCCTGAAATTATTCATGTTTTTGATTGGCTCAAGATCGATTGGGAAGATGGTTCATTTATTGCGAATTTTGCATTCTATGTTGATTCTCTAACATTGTTGTGGATGCTTTTTGTTACAGGTCTTGGCACTTTAATAGCTGTGTACGCTTCTGAATACATGGAACACGATGTTGGCAAGGGATACACAAGATTCTTTGCAGGAGTAAGCGTATTCCTCTTCGCGATGACATGCCTTGTTATGGGTGACAACTTGCTCATGTTGTATTTAGGCTGGGAAGGTGTTGGTTTTGCTTCTTATTGGTTGATTGGATATTTCTATCAAAGACCCTCAGCTGTTGCTGCTGCGAAAAAAGCATTTATAGTGAACCGAATTGGTGATGTCGGTTTAGCCCTTGCTATTTACTTAATTTGGTCGACATTTGGAACTGTTCAGTACGATGAAATTACGTCTGCTTTGGGGAGCGGCTATAAACCAACGTTTGACGGTTGGACGGTACAAGCAATTCCCTACTTACTTATGCTTGCTGCGTTTGGTAAATCAGCACAACTTCCTCTGTATGTTTGGTTGCCAGATGCGATGGAAGGCCCAACACCTGTCTCTGCGTTAATTCACGCTGCGACTATGGTAACTGCTGGTGTTTACTTAATTATTAGAACGTATCCACTCTTTATGCTTGAAGGTAGTCATGCACTTGAAGTAGTTGCTTGGGTCGGTGGGCTCACCGCGTTCTTCGCGGCAACGATGGCAATGGCGCAATACGACATCAAACGAATCATGGCATATTCGACCGTATCTCAACTTGGATATATGTTCCTTGGATTAGGTGTAATTACTTCCTATGGTGCTGCCTACCACGTATTTACACATGCGTTTTTTAAGGCGGTTTTGTTCTTGACTTGTGGTGCAATTATGCACGGTTTCGCTGGTCAACTTGATCTTCGCAAACTATCAGGTCTTAGAAAAATGAAGGGTTGGAAAATAGTTAGTTACACAATGCTCATAGGCTGTTTGTGTTTAGCTGGGTTCCCATTCACAAGTGGTTATTTCTCGAAAGATGTAATTCTTGCTGAAGCATTTGTGACTCATGGAACGGGCTTTGTGTTTCTAGGATGGCTCGCAATTTTCACTGCAGGGCTCACAGCGTATTACACATTCCGAGTTTGGTTTAGAGTTTGTGCAGGTCCTGTTCATTTTGAACCAGGCGATGAATTGCATGGCAAAGAACCAGCCAACTTCCACCCACATGCACCGAGGATTGCGATTAACTTTGTCCTTGTTGCAATTGCTCTTGGAGCATTGCTTGCTGCACTCCCATACTTTATTCCAAACGAAACAGAGGGAATACAGGGTGGCTGGGTTGCTGAAATGATTGATGACTCACCGGCAAAGAAAGGGGTGCCTGGTGTTGATCTGGATTCGTCTCATGGCGACATTCTTGGCATGGATCCACACAAGGCGATGTACTATATTTCAGCAATTGTTGGATTTGTTGGAATTGGGATTGCGTTCTTTATTCACCTTTTGTCTCGTTCAACTGCGGACAAACTCAGGTGCAAACTGCTTTCAAACCGTACAACGCGGTGGTTGCCAACGGCTATGGAGAACAAGTGGTATGTAGATGAGATTTACATTGCATTGATTCGCTCACCTCTATGGATTCTTGGAAAAATATTCTCGTTATTTGATCGGTACTTTATTGATGGCGCACTTGTAAATGGTATTGCATTTATTCCGAGTCTGGTTGCTCGTTGGTTTTCGCCTTTATACAACGGTGCAGTCCAAAGTTATGCAATCTCAATGATTGGTGGAGCTATCTTGATAGCCCTTCTAATGTTATTCATGCCTGAAATTGTTGAATTCTTGCAGACGTTATCTCCACCAATTGGAAGCGACCAATCGATAGCAGTTGTTGGGGGCGCGCAATGAGTTTGTGGTATTTGATTCTACTTCCACTAGCAGGGGCAGCAGCAGTTTTTGTTGGCAAGTCAACGTTATCAAAATGGATAGCGCTAGGTGTGTCTACAATTGTTTTTGCAATTAGTGGAGTAATGGCATTTCAGTTTGCACCAGTTTGGGGAACGCCAAATACAGGCCTAGTTTCACATACGCCGTGGCTCAATCAAATGGGTATTACTCTTGGACTGGGCGTTGACTCTGTTGCGATGATGCTCGTGTTACTCACGACGTTGCTCACGCCGCTTTGTGTATGGGGTTCCTTCAGTGCAATCAAATCGCGCGTAAAGGAATACTATGCATGGCTTCTTATTCTTGAAACAGCGATGATTGGTGTTTTTGCTGCTCAGGACATTATTTTATTCTACGTAAGTTTTGAATTAACACTTGTCCCTATGTTCTTCTTGATTGCTATTTACGGAGGCAAGAACCGAGCGCATGCAAGTATTAAATTTTTCATCTACACATTTACAGGTTCTCTTTTTACACTTGCTGGGCTTATTTACGTCGCTTGGAAATTTAAAGAGTCGTGTTCCCCTGACACGTGGTCATTTTCAATTCTTGATCTTGTTACATTTGCTTCTGCTTCTGATGGATTAAGTCCAACCGAACAGGGGTGGATTCTTCTTGCTCTTCTTGCAGGGTTTGCTGTAAAGATTCCTGTTTTTCCAGTACATACATGGCTTCCGCTTGCGCATACTGAGGCTCCGACTGCTGGGTCTGTGATTTTGGCGGGTGTCCTATTAAAACTCGGAACGTTTGGTGTCTATAGATTCGTTTTGCCAATGGTTCCTGAAGCAGTAGTTGTGTACGCTCCGGCGATAGCCGTTCTTGCCATTATTGGTATTTTGTATGCAGCACTTATTTGTTGGGTTCAAGATGATGTGAAAAAACTGGTTGCATACTCTTCAGTAAGCCACCTCGGTTTTTGTGTTTTAGGTTTGATTGCGTTGAATCCCATTGGTCTTGAAGGCGCAGTTCTCTATATGATCAACCACGGTCTTTCTACTGGCGCGCTCTTCTTCCTGATTGGAATGATGTACGAGCGATACCACACACGAGACATGAACACGATTGGCGGACTCGCTAAAAAGATGCCAGTTTGGTCTTTCTTTATGGTTTTCTTTGTTCTTGCAAGTGTTGGTCTTCCGGGGCTCAACGGTTTTGTAAGTGAGTTTATGTGTCTCCTTGGGACATTCGTTTCTTCACCAGACAATGAAGTTTGGCCTGGAGTTCTTGGCCCTGAGTATGCTGCAATTTCTGCAATCGGAATGGTTCTTGCTGCAATGTATTTGCTCATCATGGTCGGTAAAATCGTGTTTGGAAAGTTGAAAGAGCCAGATAATCATCTGGCGCATGCATCACTTCCTTCTGATTTGTCGAAAAGAGAGATTGGTATACTTGTTCCTCTTGCATTGCTCTGTTTGTGGATCGGCGTTCAGCCATCCGTGTTGACTGGTGCAATGCAAGGGTCCGTTGAAGATGTACTTTCGCGATATCCAGAAATAGTTCAGCTAGAGCAACCAACTACTATTCCTCAAATGGAAATAAAGGAGGACCAACATGACTGATCGATTATGGTTCCTCATTCCTGAGTTTATCTTGCTAGCTGGAGCAGTCGTTTGTGCAATTGGCGGACTTTCAAACCTTGCGGCAATCCGACGAAAAGTAGGATTTGTTGCTTGTGCCTTTTTAGCTGCATCATGTATTGCAGTTCCATTTGTGTATGATCCAACACGTGTAGCGGAATCTCCGGCATTACTTCCGCATGTGGGTGGGTACGTAAAGTTTTTTGCAGCACTTACTGGGATTTTGCTTGTGATGACATCGGGTGGGTTGATGGATCGCAAATACGAACACGCAATTGCATCTGGTAAAGATACATTTGATACGCTTCGTTCAAGTGCTGGGGAATACCATGCCTTGCTCCTCTTGAGCATTACTGGGGTTATGCTAATTTGCGAAGCGAGCGATCTCATCTGGTTGTTCCTCGCGCTCGAATTAGTGTCGCTTCCCACGTACGTGATGGTTGCGATGAGTCGATGGTCTAAGGTCGGACAAGAAGCAGCAATGAAGTATTTCTTCCTCGGGGCGATTTCTGCCGCGCTTATGCTGTACGGTTTTGCATTGTTATATGGCGCAACAGGAACATTTAATCTCAACGAAATGGCAGTAGTTTTTGCCAAGCAACGGTTTGATGGTGGGATTGTGATGTTTGGGCAAATCGGTTTGATTCTTGCCTTGGTTGGTCTTTGCTACAAGATTGCCGCTGCACCAATGCATTTGTATGCTCCAGATGTTTACCAAGGTGCCGCTTCAGCGGTGACGGCGTTCCTTGCATTTGTTCCAAAGACCGCAGGCATGCTCGCAATTATTATTCTCCTGTCCCTTGTTGGTTGGGAGGGAGGCTTGCCAAAATCAATAGAGATGATGCTCTGGGTTGTCGCAGTCCTAACGATGTTACTCGGCAATATTGGCGCTCTTTTGCAAACGTCAACAAAGCGAATGCTTGGGTATAGTTCCATTGCGCATAGCGGATATATGCTGATAGGCATTATCGCAGGCCCTCCGCTTGGTCTCATAGCTGTAATGGTTTACCTTGTCATTTATGGTGCGACAAATACAGCGGCATTTTCAACACTTGCTAGTTTATCTCGCGATGGAAAGCCGGTTGATTCACTCCAAGATATCTCAGGTCTTGTGAAAAGTAGTCCGGCTGCAGCGACTTCATTTGCATTGTCGTGTGGCTCCTTGTTGGGGATCCCACCTTTGTTCGGTTTCTGGGGCAAACTCATGCTCTTTGCAGTGGGAGTTAGTGCCGGGCAGTTACCACTGGTTTTAATTGCTGCGGTTTCAAGTGCAATCAGCGCTTGGTATTACCTGCGCCTTATTGGATTAGCGTTGCTTTCGCCGTTGACTCCAAGAAGTGAAACAGTACGGGTAACTTTACGTTGGCCAATGATTGCTGCAATTTTGGGTGCAATTATCGCGATAGGTGGTCCAATTGTTCTCGAATCGTTGATAACTGATGCCAAGACCGCTTTTGTTGAACCAGAGTGATTAGTCAGCTTTTTGTGTTGCTGCATTTTTGCGGGAGTAGGTAAGTTGAAACCCGAATCCTGCAAGTGCTATTCCAGCCATGACAAGCAATAGCAGGGTGGAATTCATTGAAGTTAAGCTATCTGTCCCCCAGACTTCGTTCGTTGCTTGCCCAACTCCAATCCTTAACAAAATACTGCCTCCTGCGGCGGTAACGATTGCTGCAGAGAAGTATGGCAGAAATGTTGCAATGAGTAGTCCAAGGAGCAATCCAGCGACTGCTGCTCCAGCGACAATAAATCTTGACCCAGTAGGAATTACGTCCCAAGTTGCTAGGATCCGATTTTTTCCAAACCGTACCATGCTCCAAACTCGCTGGCTCATTTCACTTACAGATTTGTAGACCTTGAGTTCTGGTGAAGATAGTCCGTTAGTGGATTCATTGGTTGATTGTGTGGGCTTTTTATCCTCTGTTGCTACTTCAACAACATCATTGATAACTTTACTTCCGTCCCCAAGGCTCGCAACTTGCCATGTGATGATGGGAAGAACAATTGCAAATGAGACAGCAAGGATAACGAGAATTGCAAATTTTGAGATAGCCACGGCGAGAACTGCAGAAACCACTCCAAAGATGATTGCGACGATAAACGGTGAAAAGCTAAGTGACATTTCAGGGGCGAGTAGAAAACCTGCTCCTGCTCCAAGCAATCCAGCCCCAAGCCCAATTGCGGGCTTGAGCAACCTGGCTCCTACACAGAGCAGGTATAAGCCAGTAGCGATGCTAAAAGCGGGTGCGAGATAAGGGATGACTGATTCCATGGGTATGTACTTATCGTCATTGGGAGAACCCCTAATCGAGTTTTAATAAAGTAATTATTCTCAGGTGTGACCTATGAGGAATACGAAGAGGATGCCACAGAGGAGTACATAGAGGTAATGCTGTGCTAGCATATACGAATGGAAATAATGAATTGTAGGAATGCGATTACCGGTATCGCGCTGGTGATAGGAATATTGATGGTTGATTCAAAATTAGCAGCGCAAGATCAGGCGCCACCTGCGCCACCTGTGGGTAAGAACCACTTAGGTGAAACGACGAGCCCATATCTTCTCCAACACGCCCAAAATCCAGTTCATTGGTACCCTTGGGGCGAGGAAGCTTTTGAAGCGGCAAGGGCTCAAAACAAACCGATTTTTCTCAGTATTGGATATTCGACTTGCTACTGGTGCCACGTTATGGAACGTGAAAGTTTTGAAAATCAAGAAGTTGCCGATGTGCTCAATGCATATTTTATTGCTGTAAAAGTAGATCGAGAAGAACGTCCTGACGTTGATGAAATTTACATGACCGCTGTGCAAATGATTACTCGAGGTAGGGGTGGGTGGCCAATTTCCCTCTTTTTAGAACCTGAGAAATTACAACCATTTTACGGCGGCACCTACTTTCCCAAAAACGACAATGGAGGTCGTCGTGGTTTTGTTACTACTATGAATTTTATTCACGATAAATGGGAGAATGAAAATGATTCTGTCATGAAACAGGCCGCACTCGTTGGTAGCGCAGTAACAAATAGGCTTACTACAAAGCAAAAATCAGTGCCTTTGAACTCAGAAGTGATTCAGCAAGGAATCTCTTCTCTTCTGACGAGATACGATTCAGTGCATGGTGGTTTTTCATCCTCACCAAAATTTCCTATGCCGAGTTACACAGATTTTCTACTTGATGCAGGTTGGGATATTCCTCAAGTTCGTACTGCTGTAACAAACACTCTTGACAAAATGTTTATGGGAGGTATGTATGACCAGGTCGGCGGAGGGTTCCATAGGTACAGCACAGATGAGAAATGGCTTGTGCCTCACTTTGAAAAGATGTTGTACGATAATGGGCAACTCGTAACGACGTACGCAGAAGCCTACAAGAAAACGGGCAACCCAACATACGCAAAAATTGTTGAAGAAACGATGGAGTATGTTGATCGCGAATTAAGCGCCCCTGATGGAGGATTCCTTTCTGCGCAAGATGCAGAATCAAATCATCTTGAAGGCGAAACGTATTTATGGCGTACTGCAGAATTATCAGAGGCACTTACACAAGCCGGCATGCAAGATGAGATTGAATTTGCTCTCTCTATATACGGTGTTGATCAAGGTACAAATTTTAGAGACCCACATCACTCCGAAGTGCCACCAACGAACGTTCTGTATTTGGTGGATCACCCAGACAAGTTGGCATCGAAGCATGGAATGACGTACGAAGAATTTCAACAGAGAGTTGATGCGATTGATGCTGCGTTGCTCAAAGTTCGCGATACTCGCGATCAACCAACTACAGATGACAAGATAATTACTGCATGGAACGGAATGATGATCGCTGGGGCTGCAGATGCTGGGCGAATTCTTAAAAATCCAGATTGGGTTGCAAGAGCAGAACGGGCTGCAACTTTCATATTGGATGAAATGCAATTGCCTTCAGGAAAATTGCTCCGAACTTGGCGGAACGGTAAAGGTGGAGCAGAAGCTTTTTTGATCGATTACAGTGCATTGATAAAAGGGCTGCTTGCAATTTACAAAGCAAATGTGTCAGGTGAAGCACTTCTGCAAGCAGAACAACTCTATGCAACCGCTAAAACTCTATTTTACGTTGAAGGCGAAGGTTGGTACGACACCGAAGAAGGGCAGTCGGATTTATTTGTTCGAACACGTGCGCAATCAGACGGAGCGATGCCTGCCGCTACTTCTCTTATCTTTAGAGATCTAATATCTCTTGCTGAGTTGACGGGCAAAACAACCTATTTGTCAGATGCTCTAGCAACGTTAGACTCAGAAAGCCAACTCATTCAATCTGTTCCTCTAGCAGCGATTGTCGCTACAACAGGTTTGCACAAATTGATTCAAACATATCCAGAAAAGTTTGACGAAGAGTTTGAACTAGCTTTAGATGAATCTTCTCCAGTAAGAATGTCAGTTGAGCCTAGTAAAGTGTTAATTCCTGCAGGAGAATCGGGAACTATTCAGGTTCAGCTACGCCTAGCAAAGGGGTGGCACGTCAATACCAACACCCCAGGTAATGAGTATGCGATTCCCTTGTCATTTGCCTCTCTCGATCAAAACGTAAGTCTAAAAGTTGATTGGCCTGAAGGTGAAAGTGTGGTGTCAGCTGGCGAACAAGTTGAAGTGTATGGTGGTTCAGTTAGGCTAAATATTACATTAACTGCAAACAAGGCAGCGAAGGGCAATATCCCGCTTACAGTGACATGGCAAGCCTGCGATGTTGATTCGTGTCTTGCACAAAAAACAACACGTATCCCTTGTGAAATTATTGTGGAGTAAAATTTGGAAACTCAATTTACAATAGCTCTATTATCAACCGGCGGGACAATTGAGAAAACGTACGATGAATCTGAAGGAGTTCTTGCGAACGGCATTTCAGTATTAGATACGATGCTTTGTTCATTGCAATTAGATGGTGTATCAATTAACCGAGTCAATCTTATGAATAAAGATAGCCTTGATATGACTGACGAAGACCATGAAAAAATTGCAGACGAGGTTGCGAAACAAGCTATACATCATGACGGTGTGATAGTTATTCATGGGACGGATAGGCTATCAGTAACAGGGGAAAAAATATATAAAAAGTACCCAGAACTACAAGTTCCTTGCGTGTTAACAGGCGCAATGCGTCCTTGGATTATGAAGAATACAGATGCTTTGCAGAATCTTGTGGAGTCATTTGCAGTTGTTCAATTATTGCAAGCTGGTGTGTATATTGCGATGCATAACATTGTATTGCAATTCCCTTGTGTAACAAAAGATAAAACAGAAATGCGATTTGTAAAGAAAGCGAGTCAGTACATTGTCAAATAATTATTTAACAGCACCTGCATCTTCAACAAAAATGCCCAAGGGAATTCCATACATTGTTGGAAACGAAGCCGCCGAAAGATTTAGTTTCTATGGGATGAAGGGAATTCTCTTAATCTTTATGACGCAGTATTTGTTCCTACTCCCAGGTTCTGGAAGTGAACCAATGTCTGACCCTGTTGCAATGGAAAACTACCACCTGTTCACAATGGCGGTGTACTTGTTTCCCATCATGGGAGCTCTATTGGCAGATATTATTCTTGGCAAGTACCTCACAATTATGTTGCTGAGTGTTGTTTACTGTGCAGGACACGGCGTTCTTGCAATGATGGGATCAACCGCATGGTTTGATCTTTCTCCAGGAATTGTGCTTGCTATTGGTCTTGTACTTATTTCAATTGGTTCTGGAGGAATCAAACCATGTGTTTCTGCACATGTTGGTGATCAATTTGGGAAAAAAAATGCTAATTTGCTTGAGAAAGTGTTTGGATGGTTTTATTTTTCAATTAACACTGGTGCATTTCTCTCAACAATGATGACGCCTTGGTTGCTCGAATGGTATGGACCACATTGGGCGTTCGGTGTACCAGGAGTGCTGATGGCGCTTGCTACAATTGCATTTTGGATGGGAAGGAAGGTCTTTGTCCATATTCCAGCTGGTGGAGCAGAATGGTTTAAGGAAACATTCAGTGGAACCGGTTTAGCTGCGATGGCAAAGCTTCTTATTATCTTCATTTTTATAGCAGTATTCTGGGCACTTTTTGATCAGACTGGTTCGTCTTGGGTTCTTCAGGCTGAAGATTTAGACAGAAACTGGCTT
>JABHWX010000094.1 GCA_018657585.1 Phycisphaerae bacterium | reverse complement strand
TTATATCTTCTGGCGTTTTCCGCAACGTTCCTCGCTTACGTTGTATTGGTTCTTTTACGCCGTCAATATACAGATGAAACTGACGAAGAATAAATTAACATGAGTTAATTTATTCCGCCCAAGGATTAGTTACATGACAGGAGCGCCCAGTATTTTCTATGTAATCTTGGTGTCCTTCTTCTGCAAGGTAAAAAGTTTTTGCTGGCTCAACTTGAGTAGCGATTGGCTCACTGAAAGCTTCTGAAGCGGTCAATTCCTTAATAAACTCGTTTGCAATTTTCTGTTGTTCACCGGAAATTGTCCAAACACCAGAGCGATACTGAGAGCCAATATCTGGTCCTTGACGATTAACTTCAGTTGGGTTGTGCATTTTGAAAAATGCTTCAAGTAATGTTTTGTATGAAATTACTTTTGGGTCAAACGTTACTTTTACTGTTTCCGCATGACCCGTTTTTTCTGAGCAAACATCTTTGTACGTTGGATCTTTGGTTGCGCCTTGCATATACCCACTCTCAACATTGATAACACCATTGCCTTTTTGGAACCAATGTTCAACGCCCCAGAAACATCCACCAGCAAAATACGCTGTTTCTGTTTGTACAGGTTTTGACTGGAGGGGGATCTCTTCGTCATCTCCATAAAAATGCAACGATGCGGAGTTTAAGCAAAAACGTTTTCCGGTTGGCTTTGGCCCATCATCAAAAACATGTCCAAGGTGTGCATCGCAACGAGTGCAAAGAATTTCAACTCGCCTCATATCAAATTCGTTGTCTTCTTTAGTGGTGATATGTTCGGGAGCGAAAGGGGAGAAGAAACTTGGCCAACCAGTTCCAGATGTAAACTTGTGTTTGCTTGAAAAGAGAGGAAGCCCACAAACTATACAAGAGTAGAAACCATCTTTTTTGTTATCGAGTAATGTTCCACAGAACGGACGTTCCGTTCCTGCCTTTTGGGTAATTCGAATTGTTTCTTCGTTAAGTTTCTCAAGGAGTGGCTTTTTTTGCTCATCTGTGATGTGGGTAATGTTATATCCAGCGCGAGAATAAAGAAGCATTTTTGTCTCCAGAGGGGTCAATATAGCAGCAGAATTGAGAACAAGAATCAATAAGATTTGAAGAGTGCAATTCACTATTCGAATGATAAGCATTTTTATCACATTTTGTCAGATTCAAGAAAAAAACTGTGGTTTATCCTGTTTTATTCTCCCTTTTTTGGCGAAAAATCGGTTATTGTGAAAAAAAGTGCAATAATATAGATACATTCATCCGTTTATCCGTTTATCCGTTATATTATGTGACTTATGTAATGAGGGTTGGCAGCCGTTTTATTGGCAGGAGATTTTTAAGAAATGATTTGTACAGAAGAAACAATTTGGTCAAAGTTGCAAACGATGAACGACCCGAAGAAAGATGCAGATATCGTCGCTTCGGGAACAGTTCAAGACGTTGCATTTGTTGATGGTCGTGCAATGGTGAAACTTGCACAACCAGAAATTGAAGCATTCGAACACCAAGCAATGGCTGGTGCAATCGAACGTGAACTTGGCAACCTTGAAGGTATAGAAAAAGTTTCGGTTACTTGGGATAAGCCAAGTAAGGATCGACCAGAAGAAGTTGACCACGGTCGGGATGGCATCTCACTCACCGTGTTATCTGAAACCGATACAGTTATGGGCACAGGTATTGCTGAAGAAATTGGGTACGGCGAGTTTGGTCCAGACCAACAAATGGCACCAGAAGCAGAAATTCCTGACGCACCGTGGGAAGGGTATCCGCCAGTACTTCAATGGCACATTGATCCAGCAGACAGTTCCATTGAAAGTGGCGAATCGACTGTACAACTTCTTGATTGGCATTTTGAAATCTGGTGGCAAAGACATCCAGCAGGTCTTATGTACGTTGCAATTCAAGCAATGCACGAAGACACTTTCGCAGATGGAAGTGAACGAACACATCCAGTTGGCAGAAATGTTGTTGTCAATCTAGTATTTGACGAACAGCGGCAAGCAGTCATTTCTGTTTACGGAACAGCCCATGACTTTAGACCATTTATTGAGGCCTTCCAGATTGGATGCAATATCCAAATTCCAGAAGGTGTAGAGCAAATAACAACTACGAAACCTAAACAGGAGAGCGATGACTGCGTTGCATTAATGAAACAAATAACACCAGAAAAAGCACTGCTGATTCTATCGCGGTCTTTATTGTGACTTAAATC
>JABHWX010000093.1 GCA_018657585.1 Phycisphaerae bacterium | reverse complement strand
GAAGATTTGATTTCGATATCAAACGATCGATCTGAAAACAGTGTAATAATGCAACCAACGATTTTGCCGTTGAGCTCTCGTGTTCGATCATTGAATAATTGAATAAATTGACCTGGATTGACACCATTTGCGCCAAGAGCCGGTCCGAGTGGTGGTGCTGGCGTGGCTTGACCGCCTGGGGCGAGCACCTTGAATTGTTTTTCTATCTTTTTGGCCATTTTTATCTCCTTACCTTCCACCAACGCTAAGTTGTGCTTGCAGGCCTGTAGCGAGCACTACGTCAGTGGTTGTGACGGTTTTTTGTTAACGGCGTACTGTAGCAAATCTTTCAGGATTCGGCAATACTTTATAGAACTAATTGGTCTAGTTGAGTACTCTGTAGACATGTTGCTGGAAGCAAAACTAGTTCTAGAGACCGTTCATGGTCCAGAGAAACACACGCTGCCCCTCGATTCTGAAGGTCCAGTGACAATCGGACGGGGTCCTGATAACACCCTTTCTCTTCCAAAAGGCGCCACAGTCTCTCGTAGTCATGCCATTATTTCGAGGCATGGCTCATCTACGGGGTTAATTTGGAAGGTGAAAGACAATAACTCAAGACATGGGACGTTTCTTAATGGGATTAGATTGAAGCAATCTCAACATGTCCGTCTTCGTGCAGGAGATTTGCTTACGATTGAGCCGTTCACCTTCCAAGTAGTCAACCACGATGAAGATAATCGTTTTACAGAGACATTCGATGATGCTGAAACCGTTGGAGGCACATCGATCCTACGTGTCGATCGAACACAGGGCGGTGTTGCACTTGCTCAGGAAAGGTTGGAAGCTTTACTTGAGTGCAGTCGAGTTATTCATCGAGCAGAAGATGAAATAGCAATGGCTGATGCAGTTGCGTACGCAGCAAGTGCTGGTTCTGCGTTTAGTAATGTTGCAGTTATTAGACCTGTTGGCGGTAAACGAATTGAAATACTTGCTGCAAAAGGTCGAATTGCAATTGATGGTTCTGCCAATATCAGCCGCTCATTGCTTGATGCAGCCATGGAAGGTGAACCAGTTCGTTTTCAAAAAGCAGAGATAGTGGATGAGAGTGCACAAAGTATTATGCAGTACTCCATTCAAGAAGCACTTTGTATTCCTATTCTCATTGGCACTTCGGTTGTCGGTTGTATCTACTTAGATAACCGTGACGGTCAACAAGAACGGCACTCTGTTGGTGACGATATTGAATACTGCACAGGGCTGGCAGAGATTGCTTCACTTGCAATGTCTAACTTAAAGAGACTAGACCTCGAACGTCGTCATACTGAGGAACGTCATGGTTTTTTATTGGGAACAGTTGCCGCATTGGTTTCTGCAATTGACGCAAAAGATACATATACATGCGGACATTCAGAGAGAGTAGCTTGGCTTTCAAAAGAATTAGCAACGTTACTCAAACTTGATCCAGTTACAGTTGAGGAAATTCATATCTGCGGGTTAGTGCATGACATTGGCAAAATTGGAATACCCGAATCAATTTTGCAGAAACCGGGCAAATTGACAGATGATGAGTATGCGCAAATATGTGCACACTCTGTCATAGGTGAAGAAATACTAAATGATGTGCCTCAGTTACTCCCAGTTCTTCCTGGAGTTCGTTCTCACCACGAACGGTGGGATGGCGGGGGATACCCAGATGGAACTTCAGGAGAAGATATACCTCTGTTTGGCAGAATACTTGGAGTTGCAGATGCTTTTGATGCGATGTGTTCGTCGCGTGCGTACAGAGACGGTTTAAATCGTTCAGAAGTACTCGACGAACTTACTGCTTTCGCTGGAAAACAATTTGATCCTAAACTCGTGCAGTTATTTTTGCAAATAGAGTTCGTTCACTACGATGTTATGATTGACTTTCATGTCTCTCAAGCATCAATCAATTTGTGATTGAAGCGCGAGTGCACAGAAAAGTTCGATGCCTGTTGCAATTGCATCATCGTTAAAATCAAATGTGGGCTGATGCAGCGCTGCCATGGATTCTTCTTCTTTTGGGAGTAAGCCAAGGGCGAAGAAACACGAAGGAACTTCTTTGCAGTAATACGAAAAATCTTCTCCGCCCATTACTGGTTTTTCGAACTCTGAGATGCTGGCGTCGTCAATGGTCTTTGAGGCTACTTTAAAGAATGTGTTTACAGCATCTGCATGATTTCGAGTAACGGGGTACCCATCACGAAGTGTGATGGTTGCCTCGCAACCATGCGCGGCAGAAATTCCCTCGACTATTTCTACGAACCGTTTCCGTGCCATCTCTCCCGTTTCCTGTTCCAAGTAACGAATAGTTCCAGAAAAAGAAACTTCATCCGGAATAATATTGTGCGTTGTGCCTCCGTGGATTTGAGTAATCGATACAACAAGCGCATCAAGTGGATCTGTATTTCGCGAACCCATCTGCTGAAGCGATGAGATAATTTGGGAGCTGCAAAGGATAGGATCTTTGCAGAGATATGGAAATGCAGCATGACCGCCTACCCCGCGAATAGTGACGGAAATGCCAATATCTGCAGCAAGCATGGGACCAATTCTGGTTGCCACATTATTGAGAGAAAGTTGTGGCCATCCATGCAGACCAAACATCATTCCTACCTCTGGTCCAAGTATTGAACCGTCAAGGCAACCATCGAGCACCATCTGCTCGCCACCACCTCCGCCTTCTTCGGCAGGTTGAAATACAAAGGTAATAGGGTTGGGTAACTCATGTTCTTGTGCAATTCGAGAGAGCACGAGTGCAGTTCCAAGAAGAATAGTTGTGTGCCCATCGTGGCCACAAGCATGCATGCAACCTTCATGGACAGATTTCCAATCGAATGTATTTTCTTCAGCAATTGGAAGAGCATCTATGTCTGCCCTTAGTGCAATAGACTTGTTAGATTGCCCAGGTAAATGACCAAGGACACCTGTGCCTTTTGCCAGACCCGCTTTAAACTCTACGTTATTATTTTGTAAAAATCCTTGAATAACTTCACTTGTGCGGTATTCCGAATACCCAAGTTCAGGGTGTGCATGGATGTCATGTCGAATAGCAATCAACTTAGGTAGATTTTCGTTGATGTGCGTTTGAACGGATTTGTGAAGTAGTGTAGTCATATTTTTAGCGGTTTAAGATCGTGTTCCTTCCTTTGGTCGTTGAACCAAGTTATAGCAGCTTTATCACCTGAGACTATTTTGAGGATTTGTGTATTTGATATTTGCAGAATGGAAGATGTTTGATTCATGTCAAAATTACAGGCAAGTAGAACGTCCAGTGTTTCAGCCAATATCGCTGGATACTCAACATGTTTTGGACTGATCGGAAGTCGGTCACCTTGACGTCTGCTTTCCCATAATTCAGAAATCGCATACGTTTCGGTATCAAGTTCTCTGCGGAGAAGAATTGCAAGTGTTCGTCGAAGGCGACTAATCGCCATCTTTCTGTTCTCGCTCTGGCGACGTCTTTCTGTAGCTTCGCCACTTAAATCAGAGGGGATATGCGTAGCAGTGCATGCGGTTGCTTTCCGATTTCGGTGCTGCCCTCCGGGGCCACTGCTCCTGCCAAAGTCAAGCGTGACGTCATTGAGTAGAGTTTCTTCGGAGAGAGTTGCAGGATGCTCTCCTTCGATCATAGAGTGGGAGGTCTGTTGAAAAGCAGAAATTGGTGGAAGCAAGTCGTTTGTTCGACTGGATTTCTTTTTTGGAAATGTGTTCATAATGTTAAAAAACTAGGAGGCTGTGCCTTTTGGGGACGCAGTGAGAGTGAGTGGATCGCAATGTCCATTCTGGAACAAGTGGTAACCGAGCCCTGCAATCATCGCTGCGTTGTCGACGCAAAATGTGGGGTCGGGTAAATAAACTGGAATGTGGAACTCATTAGCAATTGCTTTAAGTTCAGTTCGCAGAAGAGAATTGGCTAGAACGCCACCGCCCGTGACAATACATCGTACAGTATTTTTTGCAAGAGCGGTTCGTATTCCTTTCGTAATCGTATCAACCGCGGCATGTTGAAAAGAGGAAGCCCAGTTACAAATCTCTTGTTCAGAAAGTTCATTTGCGTTGCGTGGGAATTCCATTTTACCGTGTACTTTTTTAGGGTTGCCTCGAACTCCATACAAAAGCGCTGTCTTTAACCCACTAAAAGAATAGTCTGGTTTTGAACCCTTTGTCTTTGGTCTTGGAAGTGTATACAAGGGTTCGCCTTTGGATGCAGCTTCATCAATCCGTTGTCCTCCCGGCCATCCAAGGTCAAGAATTGCAGCTGCCTTATCAAAAGCTTCGCCTGCAGCATCGTCGATGGTCTTTCCAATGCACGTAGCAGTTGTTGGATCTTGAAGTATGAGTAGAGATGTGTGCCCGCCCGATACTACAACACCAAGAGCAGGATACTCAATGTTCACTCCAGATAATTGGGGCGCCCAAAGATGTGCAATTACATGGTCAACGGCAATAAGAGGTTTTTGTAGAACCCATGCAAGTGTTTTTGCTGCAGCCACGCCAACAAGCAAAGAACCAATCAAACCAGGTCTGTTTCCTACAACAATCCCATCTATTTGATCAATTGAAATGGCAGCTGTATTGATTGCTTCTTCAATAACTGGAAGAATACGTTCGACATGAGCACGACTTGCGATTTCTGGTACACCCCCGCCATACGTTACGTGGAGTTCGTCCTGCGAAGCGACTACATTAGACAAAACAGTTTGGCCGTCTTGCACAACTGCGGCTGCGGTTTCATCACAACTGGATTCAATTCCAAGAAGCAAGGTCATTTGGTTATCCAGGTGGAAGCCTTGTTCCATCACCATTTTCACTTGGCTTCAATTGCAACGAATCAAGAGCTGCTTCAATGTTTCCGTTTGTTACTACCCATTCACCAATTATATTTCCTTCTTCGTCTGTAATGGTCATTAATGCATTATTGAGATTAGCATCTTCAGGCAAGAGAGATTCATCTGTTTCGTCGAGAACATTTTGCAACGATGCAAGTTCTTTATCAACTTTTAGCAAGGTTTTAAGTATTTCAATTCTTTGCTTTGCAAGTTCTGTTACTTCTTCGCGAACTCCAGTAGAAACAGGTTTTTCATCTGAGAGGGATGGCCAATCTCCTTCACTAATTTTAGACCGAATTGCTATGAGGGCTTGGGAAAGTTGAAAATCTCCGTAGGTGTCCTTTAGCCAATCTGCATCACCACATACAAATAATTCAGGTTCTTCGTCGGTGATAATTGTGTATGGTTCTCGGCTTTCAATTCTGGTTTTAAGTTCTTCAAACGATTCTGGAATAACAAGTCCAGCAGTTGGATCAACGCCCCAGATAGATTTATCTTCTGATAGTTTTTTGTCTATGGTCCTGCCACCAGCGAGGTCGTAACGAGCTGTTGTAAATTTAAGCATCCCGCCAGATTCAAGTTGAAGAACTTCTTGAACAGACCCTTTGCCAAATGTCCTAGATCCAAGAATAGCAACACGATCGTTTGCTTGTAAACTTCCTGAAACAATTTCGGATGCAGAAGCAGAGTTCCCATTAACGAGAACAAGGATAGGTATTTCTTTCCAAGTATGGTACGAATCAGCGTTGATTGTTCGTTGTGGGTCAGCTCGACCAGTGACTGTAACTATTGTCCCTTGGTCAAGGAATAGGTCAGAAATATAGACGGCTGAAGAAAGTGATCCTCCAGGATTATCTCTTAAATCAATGACAAGTCCATCGATGAGACCCTCGCTTTTTGCTTCGTTCAAAGCGCCGATAAGTTCTTGGGGTGTGGTGTCATTAAATTGTCGAATACGAATGTATGCAATTCCATTTTGGTCATCTAGGCACCAAGACCATTTTTGATTTCTTCTAACAATACCTGCAACACTTTGGGATTGAATGTGTCCACGAGTAACTGTGATTTCTTCTTTTTCGCCATTCAAGTGTCTAACGATAACGATTACATCTGTACCAGCAGGTCCAGTGAGCCGTTCAATAAGTTCGGTAATCGTTGCGTCGTTTGCAAGTTCACCATCAATCATTTCTACAACATCTCCAGCTTTTATTCCTGCTGCAAGAGCAGGGGAGTTTTCCATAGGAGAAATGATGTGAAGTTCGTCCTTTATCATCCTAACTTCAGCGCCAATGCCAGCGTAATCGCCCTCGAGATCTTTTATAAATGCCTTCTCTTTTTCATCTGGAACAAACAAAGCGTAGGGATCATCGAGAGATTCAATCATTGCTTCGATTGCTGCTTGTTGCATTTCTTCTTCGTCAGGCACTTGGACGTGACGGTCGACTAAAACTCCACGTACATCGATTAGTGGGTCGAACCACTCATAACTGGGCGATGAGCCTGTGATTGCGATAGAGAACTGCACAATCGCAAGAGTTGCAAGTAAGACAAGCATTATCGGCATAAAACGAGGTCGTTGTGACATGCGGATTCCTTTTCCCCCAATTTCCTGTAATCAAAAAAGGTATTTCTTTCAGTACATTACAATACCAAAAGCAGCCAAGTGCTGTGCGTACTATGGCAACAGAACAACGAGAAGATTTAAATGTAGTCGCAGAAAGAGCAATCCTTGTCGTCTTGACACTTCGGGGGGAGTTTATATCGTTAGACGAAAGGTTTGCAGAACTCAGCGCATTGACAGAATCTGCTGGCGGTGTTGTTGTAGGGCATCTCACACAGAAGCGTCGTTTGCCGCATGGCCGAACGTTTATTGGCAGAGGAAAAGTGACACAACTCAAAGAACTCGCAGAGTCTGTTGATGCTTCAATCATCATTTTTGACCACGATATGACTCCAGCACAAATTCGTAATTTAGAAGAAGCAACGGAGCGTAAGATTATTGATCGCAGTGAACTCATCCTCGATATATTTTCAAGCAGAGCGTCAACTGCAGAAGCGAAATTGCAAGTGGAAATTGCACAACTTGAATATACGTATCCACGTCTCCGAGCTATGTGGGATCACCTTGGTCAAGTGACAGGTGGTGCTCCGGTTGGAATTGGAACAAGAGGTCCGGGTGAACAACAAATTGAAATTGATAGACGTCTTGTACAAAGAAGGCAAAAACAATTGCGTAGAGAACTTTCTGAAATCCAAGATCGCTCAGTGCGAGAAGTTCAAAAGAGGAACAACGACTATTTTACTGTGGGATTAGTTGGGTACACAAATGCGGGGAAATCTACTTTATTTAATACGCTTACTTCTGGTGGTGCTTGGGCACACGATCAACTCTTTGCCACATTGTCCACACGTGTTGAAAGATGGGAACTTGGCGGCGGCACTGGTGCCATGCTCTCAGACACGGTAGGTTTTATTCGCCGGCTCCCTCACCATCTGATTGCGAGTTTTCAGTCGACACTTGAAGAAACAGTTCACTGCCAGTTATTATTGATTGTGCTTGACTCTTCAGATCCGAACGCTCTCTCGCAATTAGAAACCGTAGAAAAAACTCTTGAAGATATTCATGCACGACATCAACCGTATTTGCTTTTGTTAAATAAAATTGATCAACTCGAAAATCCATCAGATCGCCTAATATGGGTATCGCGGTTTCCTGACGCTATTCAAATTTCAGCAGTAACCCAAGAAGGCATTGATGCCCTCACAAAGGAGGTTCTATCTGCTGTCGTTGGCGAAGTTAGGAAAGTGACTTTGTCTTTGCCGAGCAAGGCAAGTAAAGCAATTGATTTTATTGAAAAAAGGACAGAAGTAGTGCATCGAGAATGGCATGATGACCGTTCGATATACACAATCATGATTGGGCGAAATCAATTAGAACAATTGCTTTCCCGAGAAAGAGATATTCGAATCGGAGATGAAGAAGCTTCTGTTGCAATGGAATCGCTATGGTCTGCGCCACCCCAAAGTGGGGATTGTTGCCAGCTTCCACCACATCGATTTCAAGACGAGTAAACTATCCCATAGATGTTCTTGAGGAGAAGATTTTGACGCCTAATGAATTAGGATTAGATCAATTTGCTAATGATTTGAATCCAGCAATTGTTGGCATGATTCGTTCATGGCAAGGGGATGAGGAACTAGACCAACTGTATCATCGGCTGCAAGCAAGGAAAACTCGAAGGGGGTTTTTAGATTCTTTTGCTGAAGCACTTGTTGCATTACATGCAAGAAGAAGTGGTTGCTCAATTCAAGTTGAGGTGCCAACACCGTCTGGGAAAACCTGCGATTTGTTGCTTGAACGAGAGGGTGTTAAATTATTCGTGCACGTTAAAAGACTCGGCAGTAGAAAACCAACATCAAAACGGTTGAAAATTTCTTCCCGCCTTCGAATTCTGGAACAGATTGAAAAACACTGGGTTGTGAAGGTTCGTTGGAAAGAAACTCTTGATGATGTTGAGATGCAAGAGTTCGTTACCCAAGCGGCATCCTTTATTGAAACTGCTCGTCTCGGTGATGAACATGTTGTGAGAGACGACTATGGTGAAGACCTTGGAGGAGTTAAAATTGTTGCGCCACACGATGGCCAGCGAGTGTCGCTTGTTATTGGATTGCCAAGTGGTTTTGTGGACGAATCTCCAAGGATAGACCGTTTGCTTCATCGAGCACAAAAACAATTTATGCCAAAAGAAACGAACTTAATTTTGGTTTGTACACCTCATCTTGAGGGGGTTGGAGATGTGGAAGCTGCTCTATTGGGTTCCCACATAGAACGGTGGGATGAACATCCAGCGAAAGGTAAACGAGTTGCGCATGGTCGAAGCGAAGATGGATTTTGGAAGCAGAATCAGATGCTAGAGTCCCAACTTGCAGGGTGGTTTTGGCTTGCTCCAATGCACCATGAATACCAAGGCAAGTTATGGTTTCGTGATAACAGCGATTTACCATCTGCAGTGGTGCAATTGGCGAGAGATATCTTTTCAAAGTAGTTCGGTGACAGTACAATGTACTGTTCACACAACTTATCGAAAGGATTGCCACATGAAAGATTCTCGGTACACAAAATTAGCTGATTTGCTTATCAATTACTCAACTTGTTTACAAAGAGGCGAGCATATTTTGATTGAAGCATTTGACATGCCAAGAGAGATGGTTGTAGAACTTGTGAAAGCAGCTTCGGATGCTGGAGGGTACCCTCATGTAGCAATTCGAGATGCGCAAATAATGCGAGCGCTTCATGACAATGCGGAAGACTCACAATACGAAACATGGTCGGAGTACGACCTTGAGCGAATGAAGCGTATGGATGCATATCTTGGGATGCGTGGCTCACACAACGTTAGTGAACATAGTGGGCTCGATGCAGAACGCCAACAAGCTTGGGGAAGAATTTACGGTAATCCAGTACACATGAAGCAGCGGCTAAACGAAACACGGTGGTGTGTACTTCGCTGGCCTACTCCTGGAATGGCTCAACTCGCAGGGATGAATACTGAGGCCTTTGAAGATTTTTATTTTGATGTCTGTACGCTTGACTATAGTGTGATGGCAGAAGCAGCGGATGAATTAGTAGAAGTTATGAATGCTACCAATCAAGTACATATTCAAGGTCCTGGCGATACGGATTTGACTTTTTCAATACAAGATATTCCAGCGATTCCATGTTGCGGAAAGCTTAATATCCCTGATGGGGAGGTATTCACAGCGCCGGTGAAAGATTCGGTCAACGGTGTTATTCATTACAACACACCTTCGATTTATCGGGGACATTCATTTGAAAATATCCGCCTTGAATTCAAAGACGGAAAGATTATTTCATCAACCGCTGATCAAGGAGGAGAATTCCTTGAAGGCATATTTAACACTGATGATGGATCTCGCTTTGTTGGGGAATTTGCGATAGGCTTTAACCCTTATATAAAAGAAGCTATGAAAGATATTCTTTTTGATGAGAAAATCGCTGGTTCGCTGCATTTCACTCCGGGTAATTCCTATGACGATGCTTGCAATACAAATAAATCTGAAGTTCACTGGGACTTGGTTTTGATTCAACGTCCAGAGTACGGCGGTGGAACTATTTCGTTTGATGGCGAGGTCATACGTAAAGATGGGATGTTTGTGAAAGACGAATTGCTTGGATTAAACCCCGAAAACCTCATTGGACAGGCTTCTTGCTGCTGATTTAGCGCCCTATAACGTAACCAGACGGCACAACCCACACTGTTTAATGCGGTGCTTTTCTATAATTGAAGAGAGTAATGTAGAGCCCATGAGCCAATACCGATGGTCTGGCTATGGATGAATCAAAAGCATGGAAGAACGGTCGCGCACTTCTCCTTGGTGAAGTGCTTGTAGAGCAGGGATTGCTCAGTGAAAACGATGTGAGTTCAATTCTTGAACAACAACAAAAGTCTGGACGCCCATTCGGTGAGATAGCAGAAACTCTTTGTAACATTTCAACTGAAGCAATCGAAGAAGCGTGGGCGTACCAATACGCGTACAACGCGCCTACTATCGACCCAGTTACATTTATTCCGCGAGCTGAGGCTAAGAAACTTGTTTCAGCACGTCAAGCGTGGCAGTTCAAATGTTTGCCTATGAATCTTGAAGGCGATACTCTTGTGCTCGCTACGACACCTCGATATTTGCAAAAAGCACTGAAATTTGCAACACGAGTTCTTGATCGACCTGCATATTTCATGATGACGACCGAAGCGCGACTGGCTGCAGCGCTTTCAGATCATTATCCTCTTGGAGGGATGTGTGCTTCAAGTCCATCGAACGACACTATGAAACGGTTGGTACACAAAATGCGTCTTGAGCGCATGCGTGAAGCGGGTTAATAGAACTGGTTTGTTCAACATCAATTTCCTGAAAGGCTATGCATCTTCATGGTTGATGTTAATGGCGAAACCCGGACTTGAACCGGGGACACCTGCATTTTCAGTGCAGTGCTCTACCAACTGAGCTATTTCGCCGAACTCTGAGTGGCAAAGGGTACCGTACCTTGCCATTACTTTCAAGCGCTGAAGTGATGAACATCAATGTTACCGAGCAAAGAAGTGTCCAAATCATGTAATGCTTGGAATTCATTTCTCCAGTCTTCAGATGCCTTTTTGTCGAATACTGCATGTATGCAACATTCTGATTCTTCGTTCGCTTCTGCAAGGACACATCCTTCTTCAGAGACTGCTATCGAACATCCTCCCCAATGTGCAACTTCATCTTTCCCAACTCGATTACATCCGATGATTTGAGCTTGGTTTTCCATTGCTCTTGCAATCAGTAAACTCTTCCAACTATGGATTCTGGGTTGGGGCCAATTTGCGGAGTTCGTGAAGATATCGGCTCCTGCTGCTGTTGCTAGTCTCCACAATTCAGGGAACCGTAAGTCATAACAAATGAGTGGACAAATTTTTCGACCCTCAATTTCAACGATGGAAATGGAATTTCCCTTATCGATGATATTCTGTTCGCCCAACGGGTTACAGGTAAAAATTTTCTCGTACGTGGTAATAATGTCGCCATCAGGTGAGCAGATACTGACACAATTAGTAGTTCTTTGGGCATGGTGTTTTACCCACCCAACTTGGAGCCATACTCCAAATCGTTGTGCAACTTGGCATCCCCACGTACTGGCGTCACCCTCACTAATAACATCAATTTTCATCGAAAAGCCAGTTGTTGTCATCTCTGGAAGCACAACAAAATCGCCATTGTTAAGTGATGCATTATGCATTAGTGATTCAATATTTTTTTTTGTTTCTTCGGTGTTATTTGGAACAACATCGTGTTGGATTGCGTGAAATTGCATTGCTTAATTGTAACTTCTGGTACTGTGCACGTTATGAAGGGCGCCAACCGAATCGTTGTTATTCTGAGCGTTTATATCATTACCGTTGTGTTCATTTGTGCATTAATGGCGTTTTTTCGATGGCTTGATGACGTACCCATAAAAATATTTTGGAAGTTTTCTCTCATAGCATCCGCGGTGATTGTTGGCACGCAGGTTGTTTTTATTATCCCTCTAGTGAACCCACCGTCTTTGACTTGGTATGGTAAATCTCTAAAAGTGAGTATGGTATTTGTAGCATTCATGGGGGCTCTTTTTTCGATCGTATTAGCTTTTGGGGTATTTTCCTTTGTTGTAACTATCGCAATGGACGTACCCAAAGAGGATAGTATTCACCCATGGGTTTTCTTATCATTACTCGGGATTGCATGGCTCTGTTGGTCTATACTTTTGTTGAAATTTGTATTGCGAAAAAATCGGGACGCATCACCACTAGTTCGCTTGACGAGCAGGTTATTTGCTGGCACGTTGGTGGAATTACTATTTGTCATTCCGCTTCACATCATGGTGGAGAGGCGTAGTTTTTGCTACTGCGACAAGGGCTCGTTTTATTCCCTTACATTGTCAACGACGGCAGTGATTTGGTTGTTTGGCCCGTTTATGATTATTCTGTTGTATTGGAGAAAACGACCATGGGCAAAAGATCACTGTTTGGAGTGTGGTTACCCACGAAAGGTGACTTGTGCGGATGTTTGCAGTGAGTGCGGAACGGATTATTCATAATAATGAAGTTCAGTCCCTAGGATAATAAAGGGCGACCGACGGGACTCGAACCCGCGACATCCAGGATCACAACCCGGTGCTCTACCAACTGAGCTACGATCGCCATAATGGGATAAAGAAGAGTATCCGCCCCCACCGATTTGGTCAATATCAAAGGGCACGTAGATACGATTTCTATAAGAGAAATAATGCCAAAATTGTCGAGAGTGGAGTAGAATATCCCGTTTAACTCTTTTTTATTTCACCCACCAATAGCAGCACGAGATTTACCATGAAAACTGCAACGAAAACACTCGATTTTCCAGGTATAACCATTCACACAAATGTATCGACGCCTCGCCTAGTTGAAGCATCGCTTCGTCGTGGAGAAGGCATGTTGGCCGCAAATGGCGCACTTTGTTGCGATACTGGAGAACGTACAGGTCGTTCACCTAATGACAAATTTGTTGAAGACACTCCAACAGTGCATGATGCAATCGCTTGGGGAAATGTTAACCGTCCAATCTCTCCCGAAAATTTTGCAAAAATTGAAGCTCTAGCAACTGCGTATATGAGCGAAAAAGACGAACTATTTCGTTTTAATGGGTACGCTGGCGCTGATGAGCGATACCGTCTAAATGTATCCGTAGTAACAGAAGAAGCGTGGCAGAGTTTGTTCGCAGCAACGATGTTTATTCCCAGTGGAGTTGACGAAGGATTTTCGCCAGACTGGACGATTATTGACGCATGCAATTTGCGAATTGAAGATTACGAATCACTAGGTTTGGATAGCGACATTTGCATTATTCAATCGATGGAACAAAAGAAAGTGATTATCTGCGGAACCCGTTACGCAGGGGAAATAAAGAAATCCATCTTCTTCGCTATGAATTTTGACATGACTGAAGTCGAAGTTTTTCCAATGCATTGCTCAGCAAACGTGGACAAAGATGACGCCTCAAATGTTGCTCTTTTCTTTGGATTGAGTGGGACAGGCAAAACAACACTATCTGCCGACCCAGCCCGTCCTCTGATTGGTGATGATGAACACGGTTGGAGCAACGATGGAATTTTTAACTTTGAAGGTGGTTGCTACGCAAAATGCATCAAACTATCTAAAGAGGGTGAACCACAAATTTGGGATGCAATTAAGTTCGGTTCAGTACTTGAGAATGTTGTTCTTGATGAAGATTCACGTATTCCAGATTACGACGATGCCTCTAAAACAGAAAATACACGAGTTGCGTATCCTGTTGACTATATCCCAGACGCAATTATTCCAAGTGTGTGTGGGCATCCTAAAAACGTCATCTTCCTAACTGCAGATGCTTTTGGCGTGTTACCTCCAGTGAGCAAATTGACTTCTGAGCAAGCGATGTACTACTTTATCAATGGGTATACCTCAAAACTTGCAGGAACCGAGGCTGGTATCACAGAGCCTCAGCCAAACTTTAGCCCATGCTTTGGCGGTCCCTTTTTACCTCGAAAACCGATGGATTACGCAAAATGGCTTGCTCGGAGAGTTGAAGAACAAGATGCTCACGTGTGGCTTTTGAACACCGGTTGGACAGGGGGGGGATATGGGACTGGCTCGAGGTTCAAACTTGCGTGGACGCGTGCTTTTGTTACTGCGATTCTTGATGGTTCGCTGTCAAATTCCGAATTTGTTCCTCATGATATTTTTGGACTCCATATTCCAACTTCAGCACCAAACGTGCCATCTGAGGTCTTAGATCCTTGCAAGACTTGGAAAGATAAAGATGCGTATATGGTTACAGCTAAAGAGCTTGCAAATAAATTTAGGGCAAACGATCAGAAATATGATATGGACGAAGCAGTTCGTTCTGCTGGTCCAAATACCTGATAATTACCCATATTACCAGCAAAAAACGTTATCGGACGCTCGAAT
>JABHWX010000092.1 GCA_018657585.1 Phycisphaerae bacterium | reverse complement strand
GAACGCGGGCCAGTTCCGCACGAAAAGCGAATGCCAATCCACGCGAGTCCACCGCAAATTTCTGATCTCAACCCAAACTCTGAAATCCTAGAAACAGGTATCAAAGTGGTTGACCTTCTCTGCCCATTTGTTCGTGGTGGTAAAATCGGTTTGTTTGGTGGCGCTGGAGTTGGCAAGACCGTTATTATTCAAGAAATGATTGCTCGTGTTGCTCGTGACTTCGACGGATACTCGGTATTTGCTGGTGTTGGCGAACGAACACGTGAAGGCAACGACCTTTGGCTCGAAATGCAAGAAGCAGAATTTACAAACGACCAAGGCGAAACGGTTTCTATTTTGGACAAAGTTGCAATGGTCTTTGGCCAAATGAACGAACCACCGGGAGCACGCCTGCGTGTTGCGCTTTCAGCACTCACGATGGCGGAGAATTTCCGTGACGAATCTGGTAAAGAAACACTCCTCTTTGTTGACAATGTGTTCCGCTTTACACAAGCAGGTTCCGAAGTGTCTGCGCTTCTTGGGCGAATGCCTTCTGCTGTGGGTTACCAGCCAACACTTTCAACTGAAATGGGCGAACTTCAAGAACGAATTACTTCAACTAGTAAGGGCGCGATTACATCTGTCCAGGCGATTTATGTTCCTGCGGATGACTTGACTGACCCCGCTCCCGCGACAACATTTGCTCACTTGGACGCATTCGTTGTGCTTGAACGTAAAATTGCTGAAAAAGGTATTTACCCAGCAATTGACCCACTTGCTTCCTCCTCGCGTATTCTTGACCCGCAGGTTGTTGGTCAACATCACTACGATGTTTCACGCCGTGTCCAAACGATTCTTCAAAGGTATGCGGACTTGCAAGACATTATTGCAATTCTCGGTGTTGACGAATTGTCAGAAGATGACAAACTTACGGTAGCACGCGCACGTCGGATTGAACGGTTCCTCAGCCAACCGTTCCACGTTGCTGAACAATTTACTGGTTTCCCAGGCGTGAACTCATCCCTCGAAGAAACAATCGACTCATTCGAACGATTGTGCGATGGTGAAGGCGACGATCTTCCAGAATCAGCGTTCATGTACGTTGGTACACTTGAGGACGCAAAAGCCAAGGCAGAAGCAATGGCTGCAGCGGTAGCGTAATTCAAAAACCACACTAAACACAGGGCCTGCAGGTTCACGTGCAAGCCCTGTTTCCTTATACACTACACGGCCCAAAACAAAGGAGATAATTGATGTTGAGGCAAGTTTTCATTTTGATAGCAACAAGTTTTATTGTTGGGTGTGGCAGTTGGGCAACGAAGGAACATTCCCGCCCTATTCCAGTAACTCCAGAAGAACTAACGGCAACAGTTGATCAGGCATTTGCAAACGCTGACGTAGAAATTGCAGCAATCATTGCAGTACCAGACGACCAACGAACGTTCGCTAACACAGTAGGTGCTCTCGATGACATGATGGTTCGTCTTGACGGTGATGCAAACATGCCATCATTTATGGCGTATGTACACACCGACGCAGATATTCGCGAAGCAGCACAAGGTGCAGCGCAAATGTGGTCCGATTGGTCTATCGATTTTGCAACAAACGAAGCCCTGTACAACGCTATCAAAACATACGCAGACACGAATCCAAAACTCTCAGGTGAACAGGCTCGCATGCTCGAACACACGATGCGAGATTACCGTCGCAGTGGAATGTCGCTCTCTCCTGAAGACCGCGAAAAATTAAAAACAATTCAAAAAGAACTTGGCACACTTGAGATTGAGTTCGATACAAATATTCGAGAAGACAAAACAATTGTCCCAATTTCAGCTGGCGGGCTCGAAGGTGTTCCGCAAGATGTCATAGACGGTATTGAGGTGGTTGATGGAAACTATCAGGTTACACTTGACTACCCAACTTTTGGTCCAATTATGGATTACTGTTCCGTCCCAGAAACTCGCAAAGCGGTTCGGTTTGCGTACTCAAAACGCGCTGGGTTAGAAAACGTGAAGATTCTCGAGCGTATTATTACATTGCGCGATGAATCGTCCGATCTTCTTGGGTACGCAACGTGTGCAGATTACGAAACCGAAACAAAGATGTCAAAGAATGCCAAGACTGTTGCTGAGTTTTATGAAAAACTACGCCCTGTCGTTCGTAAAAAAGCAGAAAAAGACTGGGCAGAACTAGTCGAAGCAAAACGCAAAGATCTTGGGGATCCTACAGCAGAGTTTTATCAACATGACTTTAGTTACTACTACGAGAAAATAAAGAACGATAAATATTCCGTAGACTCTCAAAAGGTGCAACAGTATTTGCCCCTCCAAAACGTAATGGACGGATTGTTTGAAATCACACAAAACTTATATGGCATTGAATATCGTGAAGTTACAGAGAAAGCAGAAGAACGCGGTACACCCTTGTGGCACGAAGACGTTCGGTTGTTTGAGGTGTGGGACACAAATACCGGCAGTCAACTTGGCGAATTTTATATTGATCTTCATCCTCGTGACAACAAATATTCACATGCCGCTCAGTGGGGTCTTGTTCAACACAAAGTTTGGGAAGACGGCACAGTGCAACTGCCGGTTGCCGCTCTTGTTTGTAATTTTACAAAACCAACGGACGACAAACCATCGCTTATGACCCACGATGAAGCAGAAACATTCTTCCATGAGTTTGGTCATTGTTTACATACAATTTTAAGTGAAGCAGAAATTGCTGGTTTTGCGGGTACAAGTGTTGAGCGAGATTTTGTGGAAGCGCCATCGCAAATGTTTGAAGAATGGGTGTGGACCCCCGAAACACTTTCGTTGTTTGCAAAACACTATGAAACAGGCGAACCAATGCCTGCGGAACTTATTGATGGCATGATTGCAGCAAAGAATTTGCAAAGCGGAATCAAAACCGAAGGACAAATTTTCTTAGGCATGGTCGATCAGGCGTATCACACAGACACCGATGGCGAGGTGGACACAACACAAGTTGCGTACGACATTCACGACTCTGTCCGAATGTATCCACATACTCCTGGTTCTCACTTTCAAGGAAGTTTTGGACATTTGACTGGATACCAAGCAGGGTATTACGGATACTTGTGGTCGCTTGTGTATGCTCAAGATATGTTCGAGCGATTTAAAGATCTCGGCATGTTGAATCCAGAAGCAGGCGCGTATTATCGAGAGAAAATTTTATCTAAGGGTGGTACTGAAGATAGCCTAGATTTGGTCCGCGACTATCTTGGGCGTGAACCATCTATGGATGCATTTTTAGAGTCACTTGGTCTAGAAGTTGGGGCACCATTGCCGGGCGAATTTGTTTCTGGTGACCCGCAACAATCTAACTCAGGCCTAAAGTGGTGGGTAATTACCGATGGCGGTAGTGTTGGAGAAACCCCAGTACCAACCGACAAGGTAAAGGTACATTACACAGGTTGGCTTGAAGATGGCACAAAGTTTGACAGCAGTGTCGACCGTGGCGAACCAATTACATTTGGTCTTAACCGAGTGATTCCAGGTTGGACCGAAGGTGTTGGTAGGATGCACGTCGGTGACAAGTTTAAATTACGTATTCCAGCTGAATTGGGTTACGGATCGCGCGGTGGTCGCACAATTCCACCAAACTCAACGCTTATTTTCGATGTTGAATTGCTCGACATCAACCCCGTTTCCCCTTATGCAAAGGTACCCCCAATGGAACAATTACCAGGCGACGCAGTAACAGGAGATATTTCAACAAGTGATACAGGACTCCAGTGGTACGACATTGTTGAAGGCAATGGCGAAACCCCAGAGTGCGCTGAAAGTACAGTTGAGGTGCACTACACCGGTTGGCTTGTAGACGGCACAAAGTTTGATTCGAGTGTCGATCGAGGTCAAACAATCGAGTTCGAACTTAACGGTGTAATTCCGGGGTGGACTGAGGGTGTTGGCTCTATGAAGGTTGGTGGAAAACGCAAACTAATCATTCCCGCAACTCTTGGCTATGGCGAAAGAGGTGCAGGAGGAGTTATTCCTGGAGGTGCAACCCTCATCTTCGATGTCGAACTCATCTCCACCAAATAATTATCCCAAGGATAATTAATGGTAAACATTAGCGACAATACAAAGCAAAAATATGGCAAACACCCGCTCATTGTCGGGTGTTTGCTTTTGGGGCTTGCTGCTATTCCAGACACGATGGTTGTGCCAGTTCTCTATGATTTGACAGTCGTGCGGTTTGGGGTTTCTCAGGGCATAGCGCATTACTTTATGGCAATAAACTTGCTAGGCGCCATTGGCGCAATTGGGCTGCTTGCGCTTCTGAAACGCCGTTATTCATCTTCCGTATTATTTGTTTCAGCAGCGCTGATTTCAGCAATTTTGATGGCATTTATGGCAATGACGTCATCGTGGTGGCTGTTTTTGATGTTTCGTTGCCTTGAAGGCGGAGCTGATTTATTGCTTCTATCTATCCCGTTTCGGCTCATAGCAGGTGCTGGTAAACAAGAAAGATACGCGGGTCGGATTGGTGGTGGTTTTACGGCGTTGATGGTTGCTCTTGCCTTTGGGGTTGGTATTGGTGGTGCAATAGGTAGAGAGTCAGCGGAGACCGTTTTGTGGGCAGGAGCAATAATTGTGGCGATATTGGCAGCAATTGCATCGATTGTGCATCGAACTGTCGACAATTTGCCTCAATCTCCGTTCCCCGAACCCCATCATTGTCCACTTGTTCCAAGAGAATGGCTCGGAGCAGGTTTTATGGCCATCGATCGTTGTTTGGCCGCGATTGTCTCGACATCTTTGCCGATATTGCTTGCTTCTGGCTTTAACATTGCATCTACAACCCTCGGAATATCCCTCGCAGGCATGTTTTTAGCGCTTGCGGCCTTTTCAGCCCCAGCGGGTGTAATGGCGGATAAGTATGGGGGGGCTAGCATTCGTCTTGTTTCTTCGCTGATGTGCGGAGCTGCGCTTGCTGGTCTTGGATTAATGGCTTGGTTGCCACCCGAAGTCATTCTGGTGCCTTGTCTTTTGGTGTATGGAGCAGGTGCTGCTGGCCTTATGCCGTCTGCTTTTTCAGCAGCAGTTCGGCACGATGCCTCGAATCTAGTATTTGGTTCAATCCAAGCCGCTGGACAATTTGGGTATGCCTCGGGTGTGATGGGTGGCGGACTACTACTCTCAGTTGTTGTATTGCCGGCTAATCTCATGGTTGCAAGGATGTTTCCAATTGCTGGTGGTGTATTTATTGTGCTGAACGTATTGATTTTGATTGCACTGCGTTCGATACAAAACAGGTAACCTGTAGGTACATGAAAAAATTCCTCATCATTCTTGGCAGCGGGACTGCACTGATTGTTGCTTTAATTGCAATTGTTGCTTGGCTAAGTTTGCAACCACAATCATGGTACGTACCGCTTGATCATTCACAACCCGAAGTGGCAAAACTTGCCGAACGCTCAGAATATCGCCTAAATGAAGAATTCCACAAGGTTCGCTCAGTGGAAGAAGTTTGGAAAATTCGTTTAAACGATACATTTATGAATGCTTGGATTGCAACCCGCCTTGAGGATTGGCTAACACATGATCAGGATTTTGAACTGCCATCTGAACTTCACAACCCTCATATTCACGTTACGCCAAGTGGCGTGTGGATTGGTGCCATGGTTGAAATTGATAAAGAAGCACCACGACCAATAGCGGTGCAAATCCAGATACAGGTTACAAACGGCATGCTCCTTGCTGAACCAATTGCGCTACGACTTGGAAAAATTCCACTTCCAATATCAGTGTTTCTACAAGCTATTGATGATGGACAGGGCGAAGTCTTTGCGGTGGAAGCGTTCGCTCCACTTATGGATGATCGTGAAGTTGAAATCCTCTCAATTTTGTTTGAAGAAGGTTCGCTTGTGCTTGAATGCCAAACCCGTCTTCCAAACTAAACCCCAAGCTCCAAGCTACAATACGCGACCTATGCCAACGATTACAGTTGATGGAAAACAAATGGATTTCGAGAAAGGGCAGTCGATCCTTGAGGTTGCATTCAACAACGGAAAAGATATTCCGCACTATTGTTATCACCCATCATTGAGCGTTGTGGCGAGTTGCCGAATATGTCTTGCAGAAGTGTGGGCGCCAAATCCACGAAACGACAACAAACTTGAGCCAATGCCAAAATTATTGCCGACCTGCCAAACCCAAGCAGGGGATGGTCAAGTGGTATACACCGATTCGCCTAAAGCAACAGCAAATCAAAAATCAGTTATGGAAATGTTACTGAACCACCACCCAATTGATTGTCCAGTATGCGACCAAGCGGGTGAATGTACTCTTCAAGATTACGCGTATGAATATGGACGGGGTGTTCGGCGGTGCGACACAGAAAAGATTACACAATCTAAAAAAGACATCGGTGACCATATCATGCTCTACGGTGACCGATGCATCATGTGTACACGCTGCGTTCGTTTCACAGATGAAATTACCGGCACTTCAGAACTGTATATTGAAGGACGAGATGCTAGTGAATGCATTGATGTATTCCCTGGAATCGGAATCAATAACGAATTAAGTGGAAATGTCATTGACATTTGCCCAGTCGGCGCAATGCTTGACAAGGATTTTATGTTTCAGCAACGCGTTTGGTTTTTAAAAACCGCGCCTTCTATTGACCCGCTTACAAGTAGTGGAGACAACATCAACATTGAACACAACGAAAACAAAATTTATCGTGTAAAACCTCGCACTAATATTGATGTCAATCAATATTGGATTACAGATGAAGTGCGGTACGGTTGGAAGTTTGTGTATGACGAGTGTCGACTCACTGAAATGGCTGAAGATGCAGAAATAAATGCTGCTGACAAATTGCAAGGCGCAAAAAAAATTGCCTTACTCGTAAGCCCAATGATGAGTTGCGAAGATGCTTGGTTACTAGGTCAACTTGTTCGTTCAATGGATAGCAGCGCAATCATTGGCTTGGGGCCAGTTCCAATGGTTGGCGAAGACAAAACATTCAAAAGCGGTTTTACGATTCGCAGCGAAAAAGCACCGAACGCTAGAGGTGTAAAGCGCGCACTTGGAGATGCTCTTGATTACGACGAATGGGAAAAACAAATGTCTGGAGCAGACACGGTAGTTGTGACTGGAAACTACCCAGCATCATGGGGTACCCCTGAAATCGCTGAGAACCAAACGCTCATT
>JABHWX010000091.1 GCA_018657585.1 Phycisphaerae bacterium | reverse complement strand
TTCCCCTCCTCTTGGTGGATTGGAAGTTGTAGCTCGGCAGATTCCGCAGAAACTCCAGAAATCGGACGAACAATATACATATCAAGCCCAACAGCTAGCCCGCATGATTCACATTCTTCTATCTGCTCTGGAGGTAACCCGTTTGGTTTAGCACCAACAATACCGTGGTCACAATGCGGGCAATGAAACAAAACTTTTTGTTCTTCAAATATAAACTCGCGTAAAGTGAAGTCTGTACCGCATTCCGGGCAAATACGACCAACGCAATGCAATAACTCATAATCACACGCTATGCATCTCATTGCATTATGCTAATCCTCAGGTGCATCGTTCGCAACTCTTCGTCTAAACTCACCCTCAAGCTGAGCAGTAAGATTGCCAACTTTTCCGCAACCAATCACACGTTCGCCGATATGACTTACACCAATGACTTCTGCTGCTGTGCCCGTCAAGAAAATCTCGTCAGCATCCATTACCTCTTGGAGCAACACCGTTCTTTCTTCAACAACATGACCTAGCGCTGGAGCGACTACTTCCATCACGTATTTTCGAGTAATTCCATTCAATATGCCCGCAGAAATTGGGGGGGTAGTGATAATGCCCTTTTTGATAATAAAAATATTATCACCTGTGCACTCAGAAACTTCACCATCACAGTTAAGCATGAGAGCCTCTAGAACACCTGCGTCAATTGCTTCAATTTTTGCGAGGATATTGTTTAGGTAATTCAAACTTTTTACTTGAGGATCAAGACACTCTGGATGGATACGAGGGCGATTTGCAACGATGATTGACATGCCGTCTTCGTACATATCGTTTGGGTATAACTTTATGTTTTCCACAATAATAAATACTGTCGCTTTGGGACACAAAAAGGGGTTAAGCCCCAACGTGCCTGTTCCACGAGTAAATACCAAGCGAATATACCCATCAAGTTGTTCATTTACTTTCACTGTTTCGCGAACAATCTCATCTAGCTCATCGATTGAGTACCCGGGTTGCAAACGAATTGCTTGAGCAGAGTCAAACATCCTTTTCAGGTGTGAACGGAGTTTGAATATTTTTCCGTTGTAGATTCGGATTCCCTCAAAACAGCCATCGCCGTATAAAAGACCATGATCATAGACACTTACTTTTGCTTTTGAAGACTCGACGAATGCACCATTTATCCAAATTTTAGACATCCCAGTATTGTAACAGCCTAGGCACCATGAACCCCACCTCGCCCAAATATGCCTTTATCGATATGACCTACCAAGTATTTCAAGAACGTCGATTGAAACGATTCTCCAGATTCCTTCAGCGTTGGGAGCAACAATAATCCTCCATCGCGATGGAACTGTTCCGATGCCAGAGACTCTGCTCAACATTGAAATGTCTACCCGAACATCGGATTCACGCTCGACTGCAATAAATCGCGTACTAATATTGAAACGTAACTTGTGGCGTTTGTGAAATTCATTCATTCCATCTATTGCTCCAGAAATGCCTTCTGTTTCAATATTTTTCCACTGATCTACAATCTCAACGTTGGGATCTAAAATCAACGCAAGTGTTTCGCTATTGTTTTCTTCCACGCTCTTCACCAGTGCTGTTACCAATTCATCGGCGTGCTCAGTTGGTGTTGTAATGATAATACTTGTCAAGAACACAAGAATCGCTAGCACGAGCCCGGCAAGTCCAAGCCACACATACTCTCGTTTTTCCTCGCGAAAACCTTTCCAAGATAAGGCTAAGGCAATTGAAGCAACCATGGAAGATGCGAGCCAATGATGTTCTAGTAGCAAACGCACTGTGGATTATCGCCTTGCGTTAATTCCAAGATATGCCATTTTCCCATTTGCTTGAAGATTGCTTATCTGTAATCGTAAGCATACGATCTATGTGAGCAAGTTCGCAAAGGACGCGCTTAGAACGAACTTCACTTGATGGTTCTGCAAGTAGTGCGTACTTCAATTCTGCGTCATCAAAAACTGAGCAACCGACAAGCTCAAACAACGCGTCATTTGTTAACGTTGGCTCATTCACCCAATCAACAATCGCATCATGGTTTTCTAACCTCATTAAATTTGGTCGAAATAACATGTGCAATAACTCTGTACGGTAAATTTCATCTAGTTCTTCCTCTTCTTGTTCAAGAGGGCGGAGTTTTGCTGATCTGTACAGAGTATCGTCATCAGGAGGACATTCTTCAAGGATGATCGCTCGACATAATCCATAAAGCATTATCTGAAAACCATCACCTGCTTTCTCGTGCTGGATAATTTGTGCCAAACAAACAACGTCTCGAAGAATAGATTCATTTTTTTTATGTTGTTTCCAACAGACATCGTTGTACGTAGCGATAGCGACTTGCCCGCTTCCATCAAGAGAATGATCGACAAGTTGCCTATACCTCGGTTCAAATACCGACAAGGGTATGATTGCATGTGGGAGCAACATGGTTTCCGGAAGAGGCAGTACGGGGAAATACTGTTTAAATTGAACCGCTACTGTTTCGCTCATTACAATAATAATACGTCACAAACTCAACGTTGACCCAAAGTATTGCCTTTTTTCTTTTGCGCTTTCAATTAGATTTTTTTAAGCGATGAGCCACGAAGCCCCACCATAACGCTCTGTAGGCTCTTGCCAGGGCAAGCGGTTGCTGCCCATTCTTGGTGTGTTCGTACTTTTGATACAGGAACCTTGTATTTTTTCATCAAGGTCTGCAGCGTCGCATCAACAGCTGCGAGCTGCGCTCTATTCACTGACTGCCGTTCATAATTACCCAAAACAACAACACCGACATTTCCCTCATTCTTCGCTTTTACATGCGCACCCTGCCATGTTAATGGTCGCGCCTGCCAAAGCCGGCCTGCAGGGTCAATTGCAAAATGGTACCCAATGTCACCCCACCGCCCACCATCTCGGCGGAGGTGTGATTTTCGGATTAGTTCGAGTCGTGCTGCTGCAGATGATTTTGATGTTGAAGTAAATGGAGTCATTCCATCGTGATGAACGGTTATATACCTTGCGGGTAACATGCGATTCATGTTTTTCGGAATAGGTTGCCCCTTTGCCCAAGAAGACCTAGAAATAGCGCCAATGGTTGCTGAAGCCTCTGGCAATACTGCTGGCTGCACCAACTCAAGAGTTGAAGGTTCGATGGGTGTCCAAATTGGTCCGGGAAGTGCGCTTGTAATTTTTTTTGTCCCACATCCCACCAATGTGATAGCGCTTGCAAGCAAAAATGTTCGTCTTGCGAGTTGCCCTTGCGAAGGTGAATTCTGGTTGTGAACTTTGTTGTGAAATTGCATAAAAGAGATGTATAAGAGTGTATCGTCACGGGCGGGGTTATGGCTCCAAAAACAAGGAAATGAAGACCTTAAAGTGGCTCCAAATGGAGGCATTATCGGTGCTAAAAAGGTATAATAAACATCCTGTGGAAGAGGGCTTCTGGATAAGGTTTTCCCCACAAAAACAAGTTTTTGCCTTACACCATTTTCTTAGTAGAAATCCCACTTTATGACACATACCACAGATACATACACCTCTGAGCAAATACAAGTTCTTGAAGGACTTGAAGCAATTCGCAAACGACCGGGTATGTACGTTGGTGGTACTGGTTTAAATGCCCTACACCACCTAGTGTACGAGTGTGTTGATAACGCCATCGATGAAGTTATGGCAGATTTTGCCACGACAATTACTGTGCGAATCGGTGTTGATGGTTCCTGTACAGTCGTAGACGACGGTCGTGGTATGCCCATCGATAACATGAAGAGCGATAACCCCCTCATCAACGGTAGACCCGCAGTTGAGGTCATCATGACACAATTGCATGCGGGCGGTAAATTCGACGACAACGCATACAAAGTCTCTGGCGGCTTGCATGGTGTAGGCGTGAAATGCGTAAACGCATTATCTATCTGGACAGATGTTGAAGTTATTAAAGAAACTGAAACCTGGATGATTAGTTTCACTCGCGGAGATATTAAGAAACCTCTACATAAAATCGAAGATTACACAGGCGAAAAGCGGTCAACGGGCACACGAATTTCTTTCTTGCCAGACCCTGAAATTTTTCCTGATACTGTCTTCCGTTGCGAGTCTCTTGAACATCGACTCCGTGAACTTTCATTCCTCAATCCCGGCGTTTCCATTCGATTCGTCGACGAGCGCGTGGATAGCGAAGGTAAAATTCGCGAAGAAACGTTCTACAGCAAAAACGGCTTAGCCGATTACGTTACATACATAAATCGAGGAAAAGCCGAATACAGTTCCCCAATTAGTCTCTCTTACACGGACAAAGAAACTGGAACAGTCTGCGATATTTCCATGCAATACACCGATGCAACTAGCGAAGTGTTGCTTGCCTTTGGTAATAATATTGTGAATCCAGATGGTGGAACCCACGTTTCTGGTTTTAAAACTTCACTCACACGAACTGTTAATGCATACGCAAAACGTAATAATTTAATTAAAGGGCTCACTCCAAGCGGCGATGACTTGCGTGAAGGTTTGACTTCAATCATTTCAGTAAAACTTACAGAGCCGCAGTTCAATAACCAAACCAAAGAAAAATTGTTGAACCCAGAAGTTGAGAGCATCGTTTCTTCGCTTGTTTCAAAACTCTTAGGTGCTTGGCTTGAAGAAAACCCAAGTGAATCAAAGAAGATTTGTTTGAAAGCTATTCTCGCTGCACAAGCAAGAGAAGCTGCGAGAAAAGCCAGAGACCTCATCAAGCGTAAAGGTGCGCTTGAGTCTGGCGGGATGCCACAAAAACTAGCTGATTGTGTGACAAACGATGTCGATCGCTCTGAGCTTTTCATCGTAGAAGGGGATTCTGCTGGCGGTTCTGCCAAAGGTGGACGCGACCACGATACACAAGCCATTCTCCCCCTCAAGGGTAAAATTCTAAACGTCGAGAAAGCCCGCATTGACAAAGTCCTTGGCTTTGAAGAGATTCGAATCCTTATTCAAGCCCTACAGTGTGGTATTGGTGAAGATTTTGACATTTCAAAGTTGCGGTATGGTCGTATCGTCATCATGACAGACGCTGATGTTGATGGTTCACATATTCGAACCCTCCTTCTAACGTTCTTCTTCCGACAAATGAGCGAGCTCGTGCGACAAGGGAAAATATATATTGCGCAACCACCCCTCTATCAAGTAACTCGAAATAAGAAAAGTTTTTATGTCAACAATGAAAACGAAATGTCTTCACTACTTATGGAAATGGTTATTAACTCTTCTGCACTCATCATCAGAGACAAAAGCAATATTGAAATTCGACGAGTAACTGGCGAAGAACTTGGACGTGTTTCAAAACACCTTTCAAGACTTGCTGATTTAATTAACATTGCTGAACGCCGCGGGACACCTTTTGAAAAACTTCTCGGTATTCGCGAGAACGATCCAAAAAACTCAAACCGCCTACCACGATTCAGGGTGGTGTGGCCAAACAACGAAAAGGTCTGTTGGAGTGAAGAAGACGCTCGAAAAATTATCAGCGAAAATGATCTGCTCCTAGATGACCTGAATGTTGAAGTTGAAAATGGAAATGCATCGCGGATAGCCGCTCTCCGGGAATTGCATGAAAACCGCGAGATAGATGTGTTGATTGAAACACTCAACGAATTTGACATTGATATAGACGACTACTCCTTAGTTCAAGAAGAAACTGTAAGTGGCGAAAAACTGACAACAAAGTATGCTTGGGTAATTGATGCTGACTCTGACAAAGCAGAAGTCGTAGAGGTTCCAAACATTCCAGATATTCTTGAATCATTGCGCCATATTGGTCGCAGAGGAATTGAAATAAAACGCTTCAAGGGACTTGGTGAAATGAACCCAGAGGAACTTTGGGACACTACGATGGATCCTGAAAAACGCACACTTCTTCGTGTAACTTGGGATGCTGCATCTGACGCTGACCAGTTGTTCACTACCTTAATGGGCGAACAAGTAGAGTGTCGACGGAAGTACATCGAAGACCACGCGCTTGAAGTTAAAAACCTCGATATTTAAATCACATTGACCCAATGGATGAAAACGCTGCGTCGCGCAAGCGGCAGGCATCACATGCACCGCACGGAGACCCGTCACCATTTGGATCATAACAACTCTGGGTCATTGAATAATCCACCCCAATCGAAAGTCCTAACTGAATAATTTCAACTTTCGTCATCTCGAGAAGCGGTGCATGAATTGTAAATGGATCCCCCTCCACCCCTGCCTTTGTTGCAAGGTTCGCCATAGCCTGAAAAGATTCGATAAATTCACCTCTGCAATCTGGATACCCAGAATAATCAACAGAGTTCACGCCAATAAAAATATCACGTGATCCTATAGCTTCTGCAAATCCAAGAGCATGACTTAAAAAAATTGTGTTTCTAGCAGGAACATACGTCACCGGAATACCACCGCCTTCGCCATCTTTTGGAACAGCAATGTCACCTGTTAAAGCGGAACCACCCCACGCTGATAAATCTATTTCGGAAATCACGTGTTCGGCAACTCCAAGGTGAGATGCTACGAGTTTGGATGACTCTATTTCTGAAAAATGCCTCTGCCCGTACGAGAAACTCAGTGCATGACAATCATATTCTTGCTCATTTGCAATTGCCAAGACGGTTGCGGAATCTAGACCACCCGAAAGCAAGATGACCGCTGATTTACCCATTGTCGTGCAGCACATCATCCTCGCGAGGATTCGGCAAACGTTCCTTTAATTCTTCAAGAAGCTTCTTTGTTTCTTCATCCAAATCTTTTGGTGCAATGATATGAATAACCGCGTAGAAATCACCCTTTTTACCAGCGGAATTCTCACAACCCTTTTCTCGAACTCGAAGCCGAGAACTGCTTGAAACACCCGGAGGGATAGACATATCAACCGTTCCGCCAAGTGGTAATGGCAATGTAATCTTTGTGCCAAGCGCTGCCTCTGCGATATTTAAATCCACATCCATCTCAACATCGAGTCCAGTGCGTTGGTACAGCGGATGACCGCCAACCGAAACAGTAACCATCATGTCGCCCGCAGGACCGCCCATCGCACCAAGATGACCCTTGCCCGAAAGGCGGAGCTTCTGACCACTTTCAATACCAGCAGGAATTTTTACCGTTGCAGTTGAATCACCGACTCGTAATTCTTCTGTACCACCCCTGAGTGCCGTCATAAAAGTAACCGTTATTTCTATATTCTGATCCTGCCCCCGCGACGCTTGTCGGCCTCCTCCGACCCCACTAGCACCACCGCCACCAAATGCCGAGCCAAAGATATCAGAGAAATCTACCGTTTGCCCATAACCACCTCCGTGACCTCCAGATGCGCCCTGCGCCCAGTGTGGATTACCACGGAAACCGCCCCCTCCAGGACCTGCAGAGCCAAATTGATCGTACATCTTCCGTTTTTCTGCATCAGAAAGCGTGTCATACGCCTCTTGCACCTCTGCAAATTTAGTGGCAGCATCGTCAGCCTTATTCACGTCAGGATGGTATTTCCTAGCAAGTGTGCGGTACGCCTTACGTATCTCGTCAGCTGTTGCAGAACGATCAACTCCTAAAAGTTTGTAATAATCGGTTGAAGATGCCATAGTGTGACTCAGGAAAGAGGGCAGTATACCTGACTCCGAGTTCCGCTATCCTGTACGTACTTTTCATGCCAATAGTTCGCAAAAATAACGATAACTCAATGTCCATCGGAGATCATATAGAAGAACTCCGAATTCGACTTGTTTGGTGCATCATCCCACCGCTTCCGCTTGCTATTATTTTCTTTTTCCTCTCAGATACAATAGTTCAGTGGTTTCTTATCCCTCTCCAAACCGTACTTGAGAAGCATGGCCTCCCTACTCAGGTTCAAGTTTTAAGCCCTCCAGAATTCTTACTAGCAGAAATGAAAATAGCACTAGGCGCAGCAATACTCACAGCTGGCCCTTGGATTTTGTTTCAACTTTGGAAATTTGTTTCTCCCGGTCTTCATTTACACGAACGACGATTCGTGTATTTCTTAATTCCATTCAGTACATTGCTTGGGGCACTTGGATTACTGTTGATGTACTTCTTCATGCTTCCGGTAATTCTTGATTTTATGGTTTCTCTTGCTGGGCATGTTGAATTTAATACCACTTCCATTTCTATTGGTGAGAGTATTTCAGATATTACATTCCCGGTTTTAGAAGCGGCCCCAGAAAATGCAGCGGTTGGTGATGCATGGATAAAAATGCCGGAAGGTGTTCTGAATGTTGCTGTAGCTTCTGGTGATGGCACGACACTTGAATCACTTACTGTGCCCATGAACCATGGGTCCCTTATCTCACAACAATTCCAATTGAGCACATATTTAAGTTTTGTCATAATGCTCATGTTTTCGATTGCCGTTGCGTTTCAACTCCCTATGGTCATGCTCCTTCTTGGGTGGTTAGGAGTTGCGAAGGCAAGCTGGCTTCGCAAAAACAGAAGATATGCTCTGCTTATTCTCGCAGTCCTCTCAGCTTTTATCACACCTCAAGATATTATCTCCATGCTCATGATGTTGGTGCCGTTGTATTTCTTATACGAACTTGGCATCCAACTCATTGTCTGGGTTCCTACAAGCAGAGTCGCTGGCAAAACTGATAAAGATGATGCATGATGAAATAATGATGCAACATGCGATTACACTTGCAAAACAGGCAATCGCGTTAGAAGAAGTTCCAATCGGCGCTGCAATTTTTTGCGATGGCGAGATTGTTGGCGAAGGTTTCAATACGAAAGAAACGACTAACGACCCCACTAAGCATGCTGAAATAAACGCGATTATTGATGCGGCAACCAGGCTCGGTCGCTGGCGTTTACACGATTGCACTCTTGTTGTCACATTAGAACCATGCCCGATGTGTGCAGGAGCAATTGTGAACGCAAGAATCAACAAAGTGGTATTTGGTGCGAGTGATCAAAAATCGGGTGCGTGCAGAACACTTTACAAAATCACAGATGACCCAAGGTTAAACCACCGGTGTGAAGTTGTTGGGGGGGTTCTTGAAGAAGATTGTGTTGAATTATTGCAAACTTTTTTTAAAGAACGCCGTTAAGTAATATATTAATAACAACTGTGGCATAACTTCCGGCTGGCAAATCAAATTGCAATAAGATGGAATCTGAATCCGCTTTAACTGATGTATTTTTTACTGGTACGCAAAGAGGTCTTCTAGCGCCTTGTGCGAATTTTTTCATTGCGTTCAAGTGCTCCTCTGTTACACCAAAAGTCTCAACAACTTTTTTCTCGTTGCACAATACCTCTTCCGAAGGAAGGCGCATTTTTGCTCCCCAAAGAGGCCCGCTTGGCGAAACCTTACATTGTGCACTTCGCTCAAGAATATCAGCTGACACAACCTCTTCACTAGAAATACAAAATGTCCTGCCTCCTCCCTCATGATTCCATACCAAATCCCCTTCGATGAATTTGTTGTATGAACCTGTTTTAACGCGCTGTTGTAACACCTCGTTAAAAATTGCAGATTGGAATGCATTCACACACAGTGTTACCAATGTTCGCGGAATTGTTTTACACGCCTGCTCTGGTGACTTATCCTTAATAAGAGCTTCAAGGATATTTCGTTGGGCAGGTTGCCCAAATTGCCACGCATCTAGTGCCTTCTTGTATTCGCCATTCTTCGCAAATTTATGATGACGCTCCTTTCCACTGAGCATCGAATCTACTAACTGTTGCCACTCTTGAGTAATAAAATACTGCCCGTGCAGGTGGTTGTCGTTGTTGTTGCCAAAACGCTGGGGGCCAAAATAATTTGGCAAACCAGTTTCAGACAGAGATTTGAGTCGTTGCTCAATCAAAGTAAAATTACTTGAATCAACTTCACGCAAACATATCGAAAACCGATTCCCAAGCAAATGCCCAAGCCTTAGCTTGTTTGAGTGCCACGAAAAGGAACGTACCTTGATACCGTCAATTGCATTTGGCACATCTACGCTTTTTCCAGGCAAATACAGTGAGAGCATTTGCGTTGTAACGGCCTTTAAATCTTTTCTGCCTGCACATCCAATATCTCGTTTCTTCACGCCAAAACGTTTAGCTATATTACGAATTAGATATTCGTGTGACATGTTTGTCTTCGTCACTTGCAAGTAAAGATGTTCCCCAACTCCACATGGTTCATACAATGGCAATTCGTCAACAACAAAATCTTCTGGTGTAGATTTTAAAACGCCGTGAATTTGTTTTGCTTGATTATTCCCAACCAAAGTCATCTGGTGTTTCTGGTGCATCGAGATCTTTCTCCACTTCATCGAGCACATGTTCTTCCACAAAAATTGGTACTTCTAAAGCAACACCAAGCGCTATCGCATCCGAAGGACGACTGTCGATTACAAGCACTTCCTCTTCCTGCTTCAAATATACCTTCGCAAAAAATGTTCCATCGGTTAAATCGTCTATGACAATTTTTTGTAACGTTCCACCCAAGTTTGTAATGACTTCAGCAAGAAGGTCGTGGGTTTGCGGTCGTTCGGGTTCAAATCCCTTCAGACGTCGATCAATTGCATACGCCTCTGTCCTTCCAATTACAATTGGGAACCTGCGTTCGCCACCAACTTCATGTAATTCGATGAACTGAGCGTCCGAGATTTCACGGATGAGTATTCTTGATAATTCCATTTCTACAACCATAACGAGTTGTATCATACGGCCCTTTTTCTATCGCCTTTTATCTGCATATATGCTATTATTCGGATTAACGAATAAAGGCCCCTTTTATGACTCATTTACCACATCTTTTCACCTCAGAATCTGTCTCCATGGGACATCCGGACAAGGTTTCAGACCAAATATCGGATGCTATCCTTGATGAAATGTTGAGAGTAGACCCAAACAGCCGTGTAGCGGTTGAAACCCTCGTTACAACTGGACTTGTCGTTGTAGCAGGCGAAGTAACCTGCGATGGCTACGTCGACATCCCTTCGGTCGTACGAAATACGATTCGGCGAATTGGGTATACCGATGCAAATCTTGGGTTCGACGCTGATAGTTGTGCCGTCATGGTTACTCTCGATCGCCAGTCTCCTGATATTGGGCAAGGCGTTGACACCGGTTCTGGACTTCACAAAGAACAAGGCGCTGGTGACCAGGGCCTCATGTTCGGCTACGCGTGTAAAGATACAGAGTCACTCATGCCACTTGCCATTGATCTTTCACACTTACTTGTTGCAAAGCAAGCCGAAGTGCGAGAGGCTGGAATCATCCCTGAACTTCGTCCAGATGCCAAAAGTCAAGTCACTGTTGAATACGAAGGCAATGAACCAAAACGAGTTACTGCTGTAGTCCTTTCAACGCAACATGGACCGATGTGGTCAGACAACCAGCCTGGAATGTCAGACGCTGTAATTGAGCACATCATCAAACCAGTTCTAGGAAAGTGGTGGAACGATGACATCACAGTGCATGTAAATCCTACAGGCAAATTTGAAATTGGCGGACCAAAAGGTGATTGCGGTTTAACAGGGCGCAAAATCATAGTTGACACATACGGTGGACGTGGTCGCCACGGCGGAGGTGCTTTCAGTGGCAAGGATCCAAGCAAAGTGGATCGTTCTGCAGCATACATGGCTCGCTACATTGCTAAAAATATTGTCGCTGCAGGTCTTGCCGATTGTTGTGAAATTCAACTCAGTTACGCAATTGGTGTAGCTGAACCTGTTTCTGTATTTGTCGATTGCCAAGGCACTGCAAAAATGGATGAAAGTGCAATTTCAGAACTTGTCAAAAAGAACTTCGACCTTACTCCAAGTGGAATCATCTCATCACTCGGATTGCTGTCGCCAATTTATACGCATAGTGCATATCATGGTCATTTCGGTAGAACCCCAAATGAAGGTTGCGAAGGCTCATTTTCGTGGGAAAAAACTGATAAAGCAGATTCGCTAAGTAAAGCATGTAATTGCACCGCTGCTACAAACTAATGCATTGCCCCCGCGATGTTGTCACGAGGCGACTCGCGGCTCAGTTCAAACGGTTTCCGTCCATCGATGCAAGTCCATTACTTGTTGATAATCTGGACGCTCGCGATGCTGGGCTTGCGCGTGCAATAGACCACGCAGTTCATCGGCGTTGGTACTCCCTTGCAACAATCATCGCTCATTCAAGCAGTCGGAACCTACACAAACTTGATCCGCAGGTGGGGGCAACTCTTCTAGTTGCAACTGCACAACTCCTCCTTCTTGATCGAATTCCAGACCACGCCGTTATTCATAGTGCTGTGGACTGGATTAAATCTCAAGGGGAACGCCCACGTGCGAGTGGTTTCGTGAATGCCGTCCTAAGAAAAATTACTCGAATACGAGGTAATAAAGTTCAAATTGGTGTGGCAGGAAACGCATTTCATTTTACCCGCAATGATGGGTCTGCTTGGGAGTTTACCGAGCCTGTTTTTGAAAACAACATCGCAAATCAATTTGGATTTTCTCAAAAAACATGGGAACGAATAGTCGAAGATTTTGGTGAAGAACTAGCGATGTGCATCGGAATAAACAGCCTCGTTGAACCACCTATTATTGTTACTTGCCCATCGAACTGTTCACTTCCTAAAGAAGTTATTCCTCATATTCAGGATGGTTTTGGTGTCATCCCACCTGAAATAAATCTCAGCGAGATGTTGCAAAAGAACCCAAATATGCGGGTGCAGGATCCAACTTCTGCTTCATCTCTCTCACTTGTTTCGAAACTTCATCCCAAGAGAATTCTTGACCTGTGCGCTGGTCGCGGCACGAAGACCAAGCAACTCCGTGCAATGTTTCCAAATGCCATGATTGGAGCAACTGAGCCAAACGAAACTCGTCGAACCTCACTTCTTGAAATTGCTAATGAACACAACATCACGGTCTTTACTGACGAAACGGATGGTCCAACTGAACCATTTGACCTTGTTATCGTTGATGTCCCCTGCTCTAACAGCGGCGTATTTGCGAGGAGACCAGAAGCAAAATATCGCTACAACAAAAAAACCATTAACTCAGTAATAGAGTTGCAGAAAGATATTTTGGGCGAGGCAGTTGAAGTACTCCAGCCAAATGGATATTTACTTTATGCTACTTGTAGTATTGACGATTCTGAAAATGAAGGGCAAGCAAACTGGTTAACCTCAAAACAACAACTCTACCATTGTGATCAGAAACGGACTCTTCCTTCAGGTCAACCGGGATCTGACCCAACAACATGGCATGATGGTGGATATGCCGTACTCCTTCAAGCAAGATAGTTCTTGGCAATGTGGCACTGGAATGTTACAATCCTCCGCTTAACTAAATGGAAATACAATAATGAATCTCCTTGACCTACTCCAAGAAAACACAATGCGAGCTCCGCTCCAATCCACTGATCGCCAAGGTGCAATTAGTGAACTTGTTGATCTTCTTGCTGAACAAGGCTGTATTTCTGATGCGGATACAATCCGACAGGTAGTTTGGGAACGTGAATTACAACGCACTACTGGCATAGGTGAAGGGCTTGCAATTCCACACGGGCGTTGTGAAAAACTTGATTCGATGGTAATGGCAATGGGGCGGCCTGCCATCCCTATCGATTTCTCTAGTCCCGACAAACGCCCTGTAGAATTAATTATTCTTTTGGTTTCGCCGACAGATAATACTTCCGATCATATCCAAGCACTTGGAAGAATTAGTAGGCTCATGGTTGACCGCACATTTCGAGAAGCAGCCTACGCAACTGAAAACACGAACGATTTGTTCGCACTTTTCAAAGATGTGCTCACCGTTACAAAATCATAAGCCCAAAACTTATAACTGGAACGTTTTTACCTTTCCCCTTGTATTTTCGCTGCTTCGGATTGTGCGTTTCGTGCGCCAGCGTAGTCGCCGACTGTATCAAGAGCTCGGGACAACAACATCCACGGCGATGCGAGTGAAGGGAACTCTCTTGTCATTTGTTTTGCAAGAACAACTGCGTTCTGAGCATCACCAAATTCGATTTCAAGAAGTACACGTTGAATCTGGAGTCGAATGGCTGTTGGGTTTTTTGCAACCGATGTTTTTGATGCAGCAATTGCTTGTTCGTACTGTCCCTCTCGCTTTAACCACCCAACATAGTCTTCCCACACAATTTCCCAATTAGGGTTCTCCCTTAAACGACCTACATAATGCTGATTAATTGGAACAAATTGCGCGTGAAATTGCATATTTTGCCCAAGTAACATTGTAGACATTTCGTCTTGACCAACTCGCATATCAATACGGCTATATAACCGAAAGGCTTCTGTGAATTGCATCTGATCCTCTAGATAGCGTGCAACTACCATGTCAATATTTGGGTTACTTGCAAGGGCAAACCCCCCATCTTCAATTGGGCTAGCAAGTTTGTAATACAACATTGCGCGTTCGTCATCGCCTCTTTCATGAGCCCAATTGCCCAAATACATGCATGATTGAATTACCGCACTGTGAGTTGTAAACACAACAATTACGCCCGCAAATAGAACAAATAACACCCCGCGTATATTCCATTTGCCATGAAATTTGAGTTGCGCTGAGTGAAAGCTAGCATTCTCGTCCTTAAGAACCCGAAACGCTTTCCATATTATCCAAGTACATACAAGGGAAATACCAACAGCCATAAGCATTGGTATCCATTCATAAAGGCGACGGAAGGCGAAAAAACCAAATAAGAATAACAAGACTATAAAAAACTCCCCTACTATCGACACATCGTATTTTCTTTTTGTTGTACGTTTCCTCAGTGCTGTAGTGCCAAAACTAATGCTCAAAGCATTATTGGGGCACGCGTCCACGCAGTCCATTATTTTCATACAACCATTATCTATTACCATTCCGTATATATTGACTTCTTCGTGTACACGAACATTTGATGTGCAAGCCGCAGTGCATTTCCCACACTGCTCGCAACTATCATTAACTCGCACTCGCATTGGAGATGTTGAGTCGATGGGTGCAAAGAAACCTCCATAAGGACAACCATACGTGCAAAAACCTTTCGCTCCAAGTACATACACCGTTGCAAATCCACACACCAACAGGAATGGGATAGCCACTAGCGGTGAAGCGAAAGAATTCCAGTAGTCTTCGGTCATAAATTCCGTATGGATGGATGGAAATGGTAATTTTAATACTACAAAACGATAGAAGAGCGGCCACACAAACATGTACAGCCCCAGTCCCAATGGGAACATCATCAACAGCCGAGATCGAAACGGTTTCGGCCTAACTCCAAATTTGCGAAGCAATGCGTAACACCAATCTTGAAGCAAAACGACATGGCAACCCCAACCACAAAACCAGCGACCAAATATGAACGTAGATAGCAGAGCCAGTGCAAAGAAAACTGTACCTACATTTATGACGCCATTTGCAACAAATTCAATTCCCTCAGAAGGTTCTACGGGTGAAAATGTTTTTCCGCCAAACCAATCAAAATGTTTGCCAAGTAGCCATACGGCTACATGCACAAGTATTAAAACTTGCACAAGTATCAAAACAGTCCATCGCAATTTAGAATGTTTGCGTTTTGGCAGTACAGATAATGAAATATCGGTTTTGGTTTTATTCAACACGCCACTACTGTAACGGTTAATTAATTAGCCGGCCATAAGATCGATTGGGAATCGGCTCTCAATAACATCACGAATTTTACTCAGTGCGCGAATCTGGACTTGCCGAACCCTCTCTTTTGAAATTCCCAGCACCTTTCCGACTTTCTCTAGTGTCAACTTCGGTGGATTTTGTCCTGCAAACAGGCCAAAACGATACCGAAGTACTTCTTGCTCAACTGGAGTAAGTTGGGCTTCATCGCTACGAACGATATTCCGCAACTCGTAGATGTGTTCTCTTGGGATTTCACCTTCTATATCGTTTCGATGAACTGGTTCTCTATCTGGATCAAACTCAAACGGAACATTATCACGGTGTTTAAGTTGTTTTCGACCAAATCGGTTAAATGCCGTTGTCAGTGCTCGGCAGGCGTAGGTAGAAAATTTGTAGCCAAGCTCGCAATTAAAACGGTCAACTGCACGAACGAGTGCAACATTCCCTTCTGCTACTAGATCTGCATATTCGCCAGTAGCCCACGACCTTTTTGCCATAGCAAGAACAAGTGCGAGGTTTCTTTCAACTAAGTGATCGCGCCTGTCTAGAGAAATATCGTACCAACGCAAAAGCTCGTCCAGATCTCCGTCCTTTGGTTTACTGGCACATGTAATTTTGTCTTGCAGTTGTCGCACTTTCATGCGGGCATAATTATATTGACGGAACAGAATCCCTTCTTCTTCGCGAGTAAGAAGTGTTGCCACACTGCGTTTTGGAGGCATCGCCCTATCAATAGCTGGGCAATACCACGAAATTGGTAGGCGGGGAATTTTATTTGGAATTTCAAAAACATACTCCTCTGCATTCTTCTTTTGGAAGCATGGAGATTTCACAACGATAACTGGCTCAATCAATGCTTGGTTGATTTTTTCTTGTTCATCCAATGATCGACCACGCGTGGTTTTCTTAGGTTTACTGTTCTTCTTTGGCATGAGTTGCTTGTACCCCCCTGTTGTAGATATGGACACGCGAAAGACGCACGTCACCCCTTCTACGCATCTCATTGGGAAACGCGAACCGTCTTTTTGATTTTTATTTAATTTTCTTACACTTTTTTGCCAAACCGAAGATTATCGGACGGATAAGTGCGTTATTAGATCATTCCGGCTCATCACCAGAAAGGTCGTATACCCAACCTTCGTTCGCTCTACTCCAAGAAACAAGCTCGCCATCACTGAAGAAAAGCCCTAACTCTTTTGTAGCTGCTTCAGGACTGTCTGAGCCATGAATTAAATTAAAGCTATTTGACACACCAAAATCACCACGAATAGTACCCGCAGTTGCTTGTGAACCAAATGTAGCACCCATCAGAGAGCGACATATTGCAATTGCTCCAACGCCTTCAAGGGCAATGACAAGGACAGGAGAACTTGTCATAAAGCTCACCAAACCTTCATAAAATGGACGCTCTTTATGGTCAGAGTAATGGGTAGCCGCTAATTCTTGGGATATCTGCATGAATTTAGCACCCACAACTTTGAGCCCCTTTTCTTCAAATCGGCTTATTATTTTTCCCATGAGACCGCGTTGTACTGCGTCGGGTTTTAAGATGATGAGTGTCTGTTCCATGCCCATTTCGGTAGTCCTTTGTGTTTTCAAAAGTACAAGTAAGATTGACAAGGATACCAAATATGGCGATTTTTCGCCCCCTTTGCTAGTAAGTTTCGGTATTCTGCAATGAAGTGGGTACGGATACCTGCTATCAGCGCGTGGTTGCACGCCACGGAAGGCCCTAGAGAGATAAACACGCACCCATGCCCAAAACGAAGAAAAAAACCCGATCCAACGCAACTGCTGAAACAATGGCAGCCGATCAACGTGATATTTCCGTCAGCGAGTTCTTTGCAAAAAACCGGCACTTACTCGGTTTCGATAACGCACGAAAAGCAATGCTCACAGCCATCAAGGAAGCCGTCGATAACGCTTTGGATGCTTGTGAAGAAGCTGGTATTTTGCCCCACGTCTATGTACGTGTATTACAAGTAAATGAAAGTCGTTTTAAATTAATAATTCGCGACAATGGTCCAGGAATCGTCCGCGAACAAATTGAAAATATTTTCGGTAAACTTTTATACGGTTCAAAGTTTCATCGATTAAAAATGTCGCGCGGTCAACAAGGGATTGGCATTTCTGCCGCGGGTATGTATGGTCTCATGACAACCGGTAAACCTGTTGTCATCATTTCAAAAGTGAAACGAAAAAAGGCGCACGAAGTTGTTTTGAAGATGGACACGTCCAAGAATCGTCCAACGGTCATTAGCGATACGGAACATCCGGAAGATGACAAACTCTTCGAAGATGGTCATGGCACACAGGTAACGATTGAGCTTGAGGGCAAGTATCAAAAAGGTCGGCAGTCCATTGACGAATATCTTGAACAAACTGCGATTGCAAATCCACACGCCCGAATTACATACGTCACTCCTGCTAATGAAACCGTCGAGTTCCCTCGCGTCATCGATGAACTTCCAGAAGAACCCAAAGAAATTAAACCGCACCCGAAGGGAATTGAACTCGGTACGCTTATTCAAATGCTTGAAAGAACCGACCAACGGCAACTTGGTGGATTTCTAACAAAAGATTTTTGCAGAGTCGGAGCAACAAAGGCGCGGGAAATTACAAAGGGTGCGGGGATGACGGGACAGACGTGGATCAAAACTGTGGGGCACACAGAGGCTGAAAAACTCTACGATTCGATACAAAAAACTCGCATCATCGCTCCAAATACTGATTGTTTGGTTCCAATTGGTTCAAAAGCGTTGTTAGCTGGTTTACTAAAAGAAGTGAAAGCTGAATTCTTTGCTGCTTCTACACGTCCTCCAAATGTATACCGAGGAAACCCATTTCAAATCGAAGTTGCTATTGGGTACGGTGGAGGATTAGGTCGTGATGACAGCGCAAAAGTGCTTCGTTTTGCAAATCGAGTTCCTCTTTTGTATTCACAATCAAGTTGCTGTTCGTTCAAAGCCGTCGCTGAAACCTCATGGAAAAACTACGGACTCACTCAACCAAGAAATGCTATTCCATCTGGCCCACTTGTAGTCATGGTACACATGGTAAGTGTATGGGTTCCCTTTACAAGTGAATCAAAAGAAGCAATTGCTGACTACGATGAGATTCGCAAGGAAATGAAACTTGCCTTGCAGGAGTGTGGACGAAAACTTGGCACGTACCTTCGCAGGCGAAAACGCATGGAGCGAGAATCTGAACGGCGGAGTGTGTTTGAACGATATATTGGAGAAATTTCTCGTTGTTGCAATTCGATTGTCGGTGCTGACACAGACAAACTCTATAAGGCACTCATGAAACAAGCGAAACGTAGAACTGACGAAGCGGACTCAAAGCTCGATGACGAAGGGCGAGTTCTTGACGACAATGGACGACTTGGTAGCGATGAAGGTGTCATAATTGTGGATGATTTACAGGATATCCCCGATCAAGAAGACACTCTCTTTGGAAAATCAACCAAGAAAAAGAAACGTAAAACTACGAAGAAAAAAACCTCTCGTAAGCGGGGCAAAAATTAATGGCAAAGAAAAAAACAACCAAAAAGAAGATGACATCTAAAACTTCGCCCAAGCGCGCTGTAGATAAAAAACGCGATGCTGTAACAGTCAAGAAAATCGAATCACTTACAACATCCATCGTAAAAAACAGTATGGCGCAAAAAGAACCTACGTTTGAAATTCCGACACGCTCTATCTCAAATATGAAATACAACAAAAAGAAACGTATTTTAGAAATGGGCTCAAACACTCAAACTCGAAGTCTATTTAATCTTGGTCAATCTCGAAAGTTTATGCAGTCGCTACTTCTTGCCAAAGGATGCAAAGACCTGATTGCAGCCGAAAAAACACTGAGTTTGCGGGGAATGTATTACATGGGATTGCACACAATCCCAGGCACAAAAGAAAAAACATTTAACGATCAGGGTGAATCAGATGGCATACTTGAGGATTTAGAAGTGTCGCTTGACGGTCTTCGGGAAGAACTCCACGTGTTTGCTAAAAAGCGCGGGACCATGGTCGGTAACATTACGGTTGTTGATAATGGAGACGAAATCAATTGCCGCAAGATGGGTTCTGGCGGATATGCCATCCCAAGCATTTGTGAACCAAATGTTATGCAATTCAAAAACTGCGACGCGGATTTTATCTTGCATGTCGAGAAGGATACGGTTTGGAGCCGTTTTAATGAAGATCGTTTTTGGGAAAAGCACAATTGCATTTTGACCGAGGGTTCTGGGCAACCTCCAAGGGGTGTTCGTCGGATGCTACACCGAATGCATAAGGAATTGAAACTTCCGGTGTATTGCTTGCTCGATTGTGACCCATGGGGACACTATATTTACAGCGTTATCAAACAGGGGTCGATAAATCTTGCGTTTGAATCAGAGCGAATGGCAATTCCAGACGCAAAGTTTATGGGAATTCGCTCCAAAGATTACGAACGACTTGATTTGTCTGACGATGTAAAAATTGAGCTAAATGATCGTGATATAACACGAGCAAAACAAATTGCTGCATACCCTTGGTTCGAAGGCAAACGTGAATGGCAACGCGAAATCAAAACGATGCTGAACAATGGTTTTAAGATGGAAGTTGAATCGTTGATTACCAAGGACATCTCTTATGTCACTGAAGAATACGTGCCTCAACGCCTTAAAGAAGGCGATTTTTTGGATTAACTACTTTCTTATTGAACTCGCGAAATTTCGAAGGTACACTCTACATGTTCAGCCACCGTGTATTGACAATGTTTGTTAACCACCGCAAGAACGAAGGGTAGGTCCAAGAAATGACACCAAACGAAAACATGCAGACAAACATTGAGGCACTCGGATTGCCAGAGAACCCTGAACGTGTTTTAGTCGTTGATGATGAACTGCTTGTAGCGCAAGGAATCATAGCTACACTCAAATCGCTTGGCTTCGAAGTTGTTGGTCCTTGCAAGAATGGGGAAGAAGCAATTGCAAAATGCCGGGAAGACAGACCAGATATTGTATTGATGGATATACAAATGCCAGTGATGGATGGAATGCAAGCTGCGCAAATCATTTTTCCAGAGTTGGACATTCCTGTTGTCATGCTCACTGCTTATTCTGATGACACATATCTACGCAACTGCGTAGCTGCAGGCGTCTTTGGTTTCTTGCTCAAGCCAGCAAGCGCAGACCAAATAAGCGCTGGCATCACTGTTGCGTGGGAACGTTTTCTTGATCATGTCGAGCAAAGAAGTCAAATTGTCGATTTGAAACAACGGCTCGACGACAGACGCCTTATTGAACAGGCAAAGTGGATTATTGTGAAGCGTAAAGAAATTTCAGAGCCAGAAGCCATGAAGCTTTTGCAAAAGCAATCGCGAAGTTCGCGAAAGTCCATCGCTAAAGTTGCTCGTGCAGTAATTGATAGTGACGGATTGCTATGAGTGTACAACATGGGTGTCACTGAATACACTCAACGACCCAGGTAAACAAATTAGTTTCATCTCGGTTGCATCACCAATCCCATCTCCATCAAGTTGCCAAGGAGCGGGTGTTGTTGTGCGAACCTCAATTTTGCACCCAGTTGCGTACACTGCATCGGGATGATGTAAGTGCGTACCGCGTTTCATCCACCGAATCCAGTTCAGTAAACCTAACCTGTTTTTTAGCGGCAAAAATACGACATCAAGCTTGCCATCTGTGATGTTTGCATTCCTTGCTGGATTCAAACCACGAGCATATTGTTTACTATTTGCAACAACAGCCCATCCTGTTTGGCTAGAAACAACTTCTTCACCATCAACCAAAATTGAAATCGTTGGAGGATTCCACTTCACTAACTGGCGAAGACATGGCATGATGTAAGAAAAGTGCGTGATTGAATTACCGCGATTGCTTGCAAGATCAGTAACGACTGCTGCATCAAATCCAACCGACGCCATCAAGAGCATAAACTCACCGTTCGCAGTTGCTGTATCTATTTCAGTACAAACAGTATTTAAAACCGAATCAACAATGCTTTCTGGTGATGTGTTGTTCGTGTTCATCGACTTTGCAAACAAATTTTCTGTTCCCGAACCCGCGTGATAGACAGGAGAGGTTGTGCCCACGAGTACGCTTGCTACTTGCCTCAACGTTCCGTCACCACCAACAACAATGATTGCATCTGGCGTGCATTTGAATTTAGGAGCGAGCCACTCCTTTGGGTCACCGAGTTGAGTTGCAATCATTTCAATATCACATGACGATTTCACAAACTGCTCTGCAATTGCGTACGCCATCTTGCAAGCTTTACCGCGTCCAGAAACTGGGTTGTATAAAATGAGGACTCTCATTACACATGCAATGGCACATAGACCGTAAAATCGCTACCTTTTCCGACGGTAGAGCTTACGTGAATGTGACCGCCATGTTCTTGAGCGATTCGCATGGTCGTGGGTAATCCAAGACCTGTACCGCCCTGCTTTGTTGAAACGTACGGATGAAAAATCTCATCTATACGATCTTGCTCGATTCCCTTGCCAGTATCAATAATATGAATACACGCTTCGTGTGCATCCGCATCAAGGCGAATCATCAATTCTTTTTGTTCGCATTCCACCATTGCATGTGTTGCATTAATAAGCAAATTCAAAACCGCTTGTTTTAAAAGCGACGCATCTACATTTGCAACAACTGGCTGCTCTGGCAACTGCATTCTCAACACAATCGATTCACTTTCACACTGCGGATGGTAAAAGTCCTCAAGATCAGAAAGCACTTCTCGCAAATCAATCTTTTCGCGATGCAATTTCATTCTTCCCGCAAATTGCAAGAAGTCATCAAGAATACCCTTGAGACGGTGCACTTCACGAGAAAGCGAATCAAGACGCTTCGTAATTTTTACTTTTTCTTTTTCGGGGGCTTCAAGATGATCAATATCTTCCGCAAGCAACTGTGCGTTGAGGCCGACTGTCGAAAGTGGGTTTTTAAT
>JABHWX010000090.1 GCA_018657585.1 Phycisphaerae bacterium | reverse complement strand
CAATAATAATTGCATCTTCGGGATCGCCAAAACGAGCGAGTGCTTTAATTGCTGCCGATCGAACAAGCGGATCTCTATCTTCAAGAACATAATCTCTGTACAGTTTCAAATACTCTGGCGCTCCACCAAAAGGCGAATTCGCAATAAGTGTTATGCCCGTTCGACGATCGTCTGCGTTGTATTGATCAACAGCCATGACTGCTGCTTGCCGAGGAGTGATTGGAGAAAAGCCTTGAGCCATGTTATTGAAATCATCCGAGACACAACCAGTCAACATGCACCCAAGTGCCATACAGAAAGCTAAAACGTACGTGTTACATTTATTCATCATGAGTCTGTCTCATCTTCAATAGAGCGCGTTCGAATTGTTTTTATCATCTCAGAAACTTCTTCGGCCATTTTAGTATTTGGGAATTGGCGAATAATTTCTTCGCCAAATTCGATTGCGTCATTCCACCGATGATCGCTAACTGCCATCTTAAATCGTGCACTTAACGTTTCTCGGTACGTGGTAATTACCGACGTAGCAGTATCTCGAAACTTTCTTGCTTCTTCTGGAGTTAGATACCCATCAAGTTCTCGCAACAAAAGCATGGCATTTTCGACATCTTCATTTTGGGCGGCGTTTAGGAACCTATCTTCAAGATGATGCCTATATTGTGTTCGTGCATCAGCAATTTTTTGTTCAAGACCGTGCAAGAGCGGCGATTCAGGGTACAACCGACGCATTCGAGCCGAGAACTGATACGCGTCAACCCACTTTTGTTCTTCAAGCAGTGATGTGAGCTGAAGCATTTCTTCCTGAATTCGATTCTCGTGGTGTTGATGAATAATTTCTTGCACACGGGTCCGCATCTGTTCTGCTTCTTCAACAGCGCCAAAGACATTGGCCATCTGGTCGCACAGTACGAGCGCTGCATGAAAATCGTTTTTCGCAATATCATCTTGAACAGTTTTTCTGAGGAGAAGCAATTCTCGATCCCGAAATAGAATCCGCTTTGCATTTTCAGACATTTGCATCGCTTCAAGAATGCCGTCAAGTTTAGGGTTATCGAACTCATTTTTTGTAACCGAACTGCATAGTTGAAGCACAACACCCATACAAGCAAGCGTGACCCCAGTAACGATAACTGACCCTAAAAATAATTCATCAGCCAAAGGCCAATCTGTCACCGTTGCGCCAAGGATTATTCCAACACACGCAACTATAAGTAATGGCGAAAAGAAGTAAATACAATTTGATTTGCCAGATTTCATAATACTTAACTACCTGGAACTACCTCTCCGCAATCTGATTCCACTGGAACAATGCACAAGAATTCTAGGGGCTTATCACCAGTATTTCTAAACTGGTGCAAGTCTTCTGATGGAATATATAACCCATCGCCCTCAGATATCGGCAATACCTTACCTGCACATTCAACTTCGCCAGTGCCAGATAGGATCATTACTTCATGCTCCCAAGGATGCTGATGTTTTGGGGTGTATCCGCCATGCTCAACGGAGAAATGGCGCATCGCAAAAGTGGGTGCACTGTCATCTCTACCAACAAGAAGTTTCATTGAAACACCCTTGATGCCCTCCCCTTCTATCGAAGTACTTTCCATCTGCTGTACGCTACGTTTAATCATTGTTATGCTTTACCTTTACATCCATTGTATACCTCAGGAGCCCCTCTATGACCACCCATATTACGCCATTTGTACTTGGGAACTATCAAACGAATTGCCACGTCGTCACATCAGGTACTGATTGCTGGGTAGTTGATTGCGGTTATGAGCCAGACGAATTGATTGCATACCTCAACCAGACAAACCTCATCCCAAGCGCCATTCTGCTCACGCACTGCCACGCAGACCATATCGCAGGGCTTGACCAGATGCGTGATGCAATAGGCGAAGTCCCAGTATTGTGCCATGAATCTGAAGCGGAATGGAATATGAACCCCACCCTCAACTTATCTGGATTCGCAGGAATGCCTATAACTGCGAAGGCTCCCAACGGTTTTTTAACACCCGGCAAACAAATCACACTTGGAGACTCGGTTTGGGAAGTTCTTCATGCTCCTGGACATAGCCCAGGAAGTATTTGCTTTGTGAATTATGAAACGAACCAAGCGATCGTGGGAGACACTCTTTTTGCAGGAAGTATTGGGCGTCACGATTTCCCTACGAGTAATGTAGAAGACCTTCGGCACTCCATCAGCGAAGTGCTTATGAGCCTGCCAGACGAAACTGCCATTTTTCCGGGGCACGGCCCTTCCTCCACCATTGGGCACGAACGTGCCACAAACCCCTTCATCCTCCACGGCTTCTAATTCTATGCGTGGCACCGTACCAGGCATAAAAAAAGACCTACGCGTAGGCCCTTTCTCTCTCCACTCCCCTCGAATTGTTTATTATTCGTCTTCGTCGGGTTTGAAGGATTTGATGACATTTGCCTGAACGTTGGCAGGCGTACGCTCATCATGGGAATATTCCATCTCATAAGAACCTGTTCCACCTGTAATCGACTTCAGTTGGTTCGAATATGACATTACTTCAGACAAAGGTGCTTCCGCTTCAAGCAAGGCCTGGTCTCCGGGCAACATTTCTGTACCTAATATTCGACCTCGTTTTCCTGAAATGTCAGATGAAATGTCGCCAATCATATCCATCGGAATCGCAATGTGTAATTTCACAAATGGCTCTAACAACACTGGCTTTGCCTTCTTAACAGCTTCAATGAACGCTTTTTTGCCCGCTGTCATAAATGCAATTTCCTTTGAATCAACTGCATGATGCTTTCCATCATAAACAGTAACTTTAATGTTATACATCGGATATCCCGCCACAGCACCGTGGGACATAACCCCCTTCACACCTTTTTCAATTGCTGGCATGAATTGCTTTGGCACAGAACCACCAAATGTATCGTCAACAAATACAAAACCATCAGAAGAGGCGTCTGCTTCTTCGCCAACCGAAGGCTCAACGCGTAAATATACTTCACCAAATTGGCCTGAACCGCCAGACTGCTTCTTGTGTTTATGGTGCCCTTCTGCATTTGCGGTAATAGTCTCTTTGTAAGCAACTTTCGGTGTACGTGTATCAACCTCAACCCCGTAACGATCCTTCATCAATCTAAGTTTCACTCGAAGATGAATATCGCCTAGCCCACGTAACACCAAATCTCCGGTTGCAGCAACACGATCAAGTTCGAGGGTAGGATCTTCAAGCAACAATTTTGACAATGCTTCGCCCAATTTTGTTTCAGCATTTCGATTTGCTGCATCAATCGCTAAACCAAACATTGGTTTTGGCATCGGCAATGGTTTGATTTTCATCTGTTCACTGATCGATGCATCGTGCATCACACTTCCATAATGAAGTTCGTCTATTTTTGCGACAGCCCCAATATCACCTGAAATAATCTCTTTTACTTCTTTGTGATCTTTGCCTTGCAATTTAAATACATGACTTAAACGAAGTGGTTTTTTGCTATCTCCAACTCGGGGGTGAACACTCGAACTTAATGCGCCTTGGTGTATTCGGAACACACACAGTTTCCCAACATACGGATCAGAAGAAACCTTGAATACATGAGCCACGGGGTGATCGCCATCGTTAGTAGCATGCCATTCTTCTTGGTCATCGCCTTCGTGAATAACAAAGGTTCTTGGGTTGCCTTCAAGAGGATTAGGACACAAACTAGAGATAAAATTCATAAACTCGTTGACGCCAATATTTTCTTTTGCCGTCATAAACATAACTGGAATCAAATGCGCCTGTCGCAAAGCTGCTTCAAACGGTCCGTGCAATTGTTCTGGGCTTACTTCCCCTTGTTCCAAATACGCTTCCATCAATTCTTCGTCAACTTCAACTACTTGGTCAACAATTCCAGTATGAAAATCTGAAACGTCTCCAAGGTCCGATTCGCCTTCAGCGTTATTAAAACAATTAATTACGGATTTTCCTCCATCCGCTGGGAGGTTCACTGGACGGCATTCGCCACCAAACGTTGTTTGTATTTGATCCAGAAGTGCGCCCAAGTCTTCAGCGTGATCCATTTTGTTTATCAAAATCACTCTAGGCAATTCACGTTCCTTGCCAACCTTCATTAACTTACGAGTAATCGTATCGATTCCTGTCCCAGCATCTATCATCACAACTTGCGTTTCTACTGCTGGAAAGGATGCAATCGCTTTACCAAAAAACCCAGGGCTTCCGGGAGTATCAATGATATTTACATGTGCCCCGTTATGGTCAAAGTGTGCTATCGCACTATCAATTCCATGCCCATATTCTTTTTCTAATTCATCAAAGTCACAAACTGTATTCCCCTGCTCGACTGTACCGATATGACCTATTTCCCCAGCAGTGTTGAGCATCGTCTCAACTAACGTTGTTTTTCCAGCACCAGCAGTGCCGGTAAGTGCAATGTTGCGAATATCAGTGGTCGTATATTTAGCCATGGCTTCTCATCTCCAATAAAGGCGTTGTCAAAAAAATAAATATCAAATGATGACTATAGCACTTTGAGCAAGGTTATGAAGTGTCTGTCTGACGAATTCCTTCATAAACCCCCGCACAAACCGCTGTTGCGAGGTTCAAACTCCGTGCATTATTAACCATTGGCAACGTAAGCCTCGCTTCTTTACCATGTGTTGTAACAACCCAATCATGCACTTCTGCAGGAACACCATGCTGTTCACTTCCAAACAACATGTAATCACCCATCTCGAACGTCGCGTCCCAGTAGGGCTTCTCTGACTTCGTTGTAAAAAGCCAAAGTCGACTTGGTTTTTCGGTTTCTAAAAAAGTTTCCCAAGAAGCATGTTCACGCACATCGAGTAAATGCCAATAATCTAACCCAGCCCTTCGCACTGCTTTTTCATCAATATCAAATGCAATTGGGTGGATTATGTGTAAACGGCAACCCGTTGCCATTGCAGTTCTACCAATATTTCCAGTGTTATTCGGAATCTGAGGGGCAAGAAGCACTATGTTGAACTTTGGCGTTGTCATTAATGTGAATAGAGTGGATGTTGCTCACAGATGGTTTCTACTTCGCTCCGTACCGTTGCACAAACTTCATCATCACCATTACTTGCAAGCACTCTATCGATCATATCCGCAACTGTTTTCATATCGTTAGCATTCAACCCTCGAGTAGTGAGCGCTGCTGTCCCAAGCCGTAGTCCACTTGTTACCATCGGTTTTCTTGGGTCGTTAGGGATGCCATTTTTATTCACAACGATTCCAGCTTTACCAAGCCAATTTTCTGCATCCGCGCCAGTAAGATTCTCATCACGAGTCCGCAAATCAATCAACATCAGATGGTTATCTGTGCCGCCGGCACAAATTCGATAACCAAGAGCAGTCAACGCGTCAGCAAGCGAGGTTGCATTTGCAACAATCTGTTTCGCGTATTCCCTGAATGAAGGTTGAAGAGCCTCGCCAAACGCTACCGCTTTCGCAGCAATAACGTGCATAAGCGGACCTCCCTGAGAACCTGGGAACACTTTACGGTCAACAAGTTTGGCGACTTCTTCATCATTGGTCAAAATGAGACCGCCTCTAGGACCACGTAATGTTTTATGAGTAGTAGTTGTCACGATATGTGCATGGGGGAATGGTGAGGGATGTTGCCCACCAGCAATTAGTCCAGCAATGTGCGCAACATCAGCCATAAGGTATGCACCAACTGAATCTGCTATTTCACGAAACCGTTTAAAGTCAATTGTTTTTGAATATGCACTGTACCCACAGATAATCATCTTGGGCTTCGTTTCTTCAGCGCGCATAGCGATGTGATCGTAATCAAGCGTTTCACTTTCACTATCCAGATCATAACTTTCAATGTTGTAAAACGTTCCTGAAAAGTTTGGTTTCAAGCCGTGGCTCAAGTGACCGCCAGAAGAAATGGGCAACGAGAGAATGGTGTCACCGGGAGCACACAAAGCCATGAACGCCGCTACGTTTGCATTTGCACCGCTATGGGGTTGCACATTGGCATACGAACAACCAAACAATTCTTTAGCTCGATCGCGAGCAATATTTTCGATCGCATCGTGATGTTCGCAGCCACCGTAGTACCGCTTACCTGGATAGCCCTCAGCGTATTTATTAGTCAGCCACGTTCCCATCGTATGCATCACCGCTGGCGAAACGTGGTTTTCAGAAGCAATAAGTTCAAGTGTGTTTTGTTGACGCTTCGCTTCTGCTTCCATACTCATTGCTACAAGTGGATCTGCCGTTTCAAGAAGGGATAAAATTTCAACTGAAACAGGATCCAAAATAGGTGATTGTGCGGTGTTATTCATACCGAGTATTCTACACACACAATGCATTTTCTTCTTCTATTATTACTCGCAACTTCTCCAATTCAAATCGATGGTTCTTTCAACGATTGGCCAGAAGGAATCACGCATCAAGAAGATGGAAACTACGTCTATGAACTCATTGAGCTCCCAAGTGATGCGTGCCTTCAGCAATTGCCTGAGCAGAAAATTGTAGAAGCTGGAGAGTACACTGTTTTCTTTTCACCAAAAGGCAAGGGATATGGTGTTTCATGTAAAAAAGGAGATGAGTGGATTTCGACCTACGACGCAGGCGTGGTGTTCGCCCCAACTACTGCCTCGACGAAATTTGAACTCCGAGTGAACAAACCTAGCATAACGACTTCGTTCTCTTGTAAAAAGAGCGGAGACTTTCGGGTTGTAAGTTGGAACGTGCAATTTGGCACATTGCTTGATGACCAAGAACGAAGCACACGGATCCTTAAAACACTTCAACCAGATGTCCTTCTTCTTCAAGAACTCGATGGCGAAGACACAAATAGTGCGCTAACTGAGTTCCTCAACAAAACTCTTGGTGGTACGTGGGGTTCAGCAATGAGCACCTCCACAGGTAAAACCAGACCCCAACAACTAAGAAGTGCAGTCGCATCAAAAATCTTGCCGTTCGCACCCTTCAAAGTTGGCGAACCTCCACTCAAAGTCGTTGGCGCGACGATAACCAAAAATGAGAAACCAATTAACTTTTTCTCGCTCCATTTACGTTGTTGCGGAGGGCCAACAGGAAAAGCTGAAGAACATAGGCAGAAAGAGGCAAAAGTAATACATGACACTATTAGCAACATGCAGTCTCCACGATTTATTCTTGCAGGCGATTGGAATCTAGTAGGTACCACAAAACCTCTTGACATAGTTACATCAGACGCATTACGAGTTGTTAATGCTTTTCAACCCGATGGACTTCTCAATGCAACGTGGTCAGACGAAACGAGTTCGTTCACTCCGGGTCGCCTCGATTGGATGTTGTACTCACCTGACTTTCTATCCGTAACTCGAAGTTTCGTGTTCGAGACATCTGACCTCGATAGTAATACTCTCATCGAATACGATTTACTCGCAGAAGACACTGCAGAACTATCTGACCATCTACCACTTGTCGCAGATTTCCAAATACTCCGATGATTCTTGAAACTGGCATAGGACCAATCTCGCTTGGTTATAGAAAAAGCAAACTGCTTTGTGATTTTGGAAGGAAGAAAGTTGACAGAGAGCCTTCAAAAAAACTGGCGCAACAATTAGCAGATTATTTTTCTGGAAAAAGAATTCAGTTATTTTTAACACCTGTTCCTGATGCACCGCCATTCACAAAAAAATGCTGGGAATCATGTAGAAAAATTCCGTATGGCAAAACAATCTCCTACAAAGAACTCGCCACAATGGCTGGATCACCAAAAGCGGTTCGTGCTGCAGGGCAAGCAATGCGAAACAATCCACAGACAATCATTACTCCATGTCATAGGGTGATTTCTTCTTCAGGGAAGCCCCATGGCTACTCCGGTTCTACCAATCCAAAAGGGATTAATCTCAGAAGAAAGCAGTTTCTACTAGACCTTGAACAAGGTATAATGTCGCCATGAAAATTACAATCGTTGGCACTGGATACGTAGGCTTAATCACTGGAACTTGCTTTGCAAATGCTGGTAATAACGTGACTTGCCTTGACATCGACCCGAAAAAAGTTGAAACACTTAATAAAGGGGAAGCCCCATTCTTTGAGCCCGGTCTTTCAGAGATGATGACTAAGTCGATCAACGCAGGTCGCCTTGATTTCTCTGACGATTCCTCTACAGCTTTTACTGGCTCTGACATTATTTTTATATGCGTTGGAACCCCAACCGGCAATGACGGAAAATGTGACCTCTCTTATGTTCTTGGTGTCGCAGACGATATCTCAAAGGTACTCGATACATTCGATACTCCGCCTGTCGTTGTAGTCAAATCTACTGTTCCAGTAGGCACCACTCACCGTGTAGCGGAACGTTTACACGGCGAGTACTTCATCGCGAACAACCCAGAGTTCTTACGAGAAGGAAATGCAATTGATGATTTTAGAACGCCTGACCGTGTAGTTTGTGGAGTAGAAAGCGAAGAAGCACAAGCAGCACTCGAGCAACTATATGCACCATTTACTGGTGACGGGCACCCTCTTCTTTTCTTCGATATTCATTCGTCTGAAATGGTGAAGTACGCAAGCAATGCAATGCTTGCATGCAAAATTAGTTTCATCAACGAAATAGCATCACTCTGTGAACGCAATGGCGCCAACATCGAACGTGTTCGAACGGGCATGTGTGCAGATAGCCGAATCGGGAATCAATTCTTTAAGCCTGGTATCGGATATGGCGGTTCCTGTTTTCCCAAAGATACCCTTGCGGTTATGGAAATGGGCGATAATGCAAATGCACCATGCCTTGTTAACACCGCCGTTCATGAACTGAACCAACGACAACGAAGATGGTTTGCCAATCGTATTCTTGAACATTTTGACAATGATCTCACAGGCAAAAAAGTTGCTCTTTGGGGTCTAGCATTTAAACCAAACACCGACGATGTACGAGATGCTCCATCTATCGATATCGCAAAAACACTCATCGATGCTGGAGCAGAAGTCACAGGGTTTGATCCAGAAGCCTGGGAAACATACGGAAGCGAGGTCCCTGAGGTCACCATCGTAAGCAATATGTATGAAGCTGCAGCAGATGCTGATGCCCTCGTTATTTGTACTGAGTGGGATGAATTCAGTTCACCTGATTTCGACCTTCTCAAAGCGAAACTCAAAGATCAAGTCATCTTCGATGGCCGTAATTTGTACATCCGTGCAGAAATGGCGAGACATGGCTTCCATTATTATTCTGTAGGCAGGCCCACTTTGGAAATTTGTACTGCATAGCTGCCAAGAGTTTCCTCATTTCTGGGCTATTATTCATCATTCTGGGTGAATAACTCGCCATAAACAGGCAACAGAGGTATCCTTATACATAAGGAAACGCACAAATGGCAAAAGCAATAGCAGACCCAGAAGAAATCCGACGATTCGCGCAAGACCTCAAACGGTTCAACGAAGATTTAACCCACCAACTTCAATTGATGCGCTCGAGAATGGCGTCACTTTCGCAAAGTTGGCGAGACCAAGAACAACGTAAGTTTGAAGAAGAGTTCGATATAACCATAAAAGCGATGGACCGATTCACAAAATCTTCTGCAGAACAAATACCATTCCTGCTTCGCAAGGCGCAACGCATTGAGGACTACCTCCAACAACGGTAACGCATGGCAAAAGGCGCAAACGTACGTTCACTCGAAGCACTCCGCGAATTTCGCGTCGCACTTATCAAGTTCATTGACAAGGCGAAACGAGCCGTCGCTACAAGCGACTCCGAAGTTATGCATACTCAGATTTGGCTTGATTCCAATCAACCGACGCATTGGATCAGAGAAATTCGCAAAGGCGAAGAACGATTAAACCAAGCAAAGAGCGAACTATTTCGAGCAACTATCTCTCAACCAGACAATCCTCGAGGACCAACTGACCAAGTTCGGCTTGTTAGAAAAAGAAAAGCAGAAATTGAACACGCAAAAAGCAAGTTGGATCAAACTAAACGATGGTCAAGAACATTCGGCAAAAACGTGAATGATTATCGCGGAACCATTTCACCTTTAAGTTCTGCACTCGATGGGTCTGCACAAAAAGCTGTTATTCTCATTGAGCGATCTATAGCATCCCTTGAGCAGTATCTTTCAACGTCAACTCCAACTTCAGAAATCACATCAAACTCCACAGCACAACCAACCTCCATCTCCCGAAAGGGAGAAGACAACACGGAATCACAACACGATGAGCATGCAAACAGCGACCGCACAGTTAACGAAAGCAACAAAAGCCCTGATATACCAATGGACGCTGACGACTGAGCAATGGGATGACTCAATGAGCAAGCGTATCGAAGAAAAACATATCAACCCTCTCCTTGATTCGGTCAACTCAGCAATCGGCGCCATGGAGTCGATGGGGGAAGCTGTCAACCGATCTAAAAACGAATGCTCCTGAGCTTCTATACAATGCATTCTTTATGACCGACTCACTCCTTCACATTCAATCTAAGCAACTTGCTGAACTGCGTTCGCTGATTAGCGAAACCACTTTAGAAGAAGGAGAATTACTCGCCCGTGTAAAGTCCAACACCGAAACTGCAAAGAAAACAATAGAATCTGCACTGATAGATTTGAAACTGAAATGTGTTGAAGAACGAGAACTTGCACAACAAACAACAGACACAACGCTTGCACAAATTAAGGAACGAAGCGAACTTGAACCTGTAATGCTTCAAGAAAAACATGAGCAACGCGTCATTGAGTTACATTCAAGCGCCGAAGATATCACAGATCAAACTTCTTCTAAATTATACGATGCTGTTTGGCTCGCTGAGTCAGTCTACGAAGGAGCAATGCTTAAACCCCGCAAGCAAGCTCAGGCTGCCATAGACGCACTTGAAGAAACAAAAGAAACATTAGATACACTCTGCGAAGAAGCGCCAAAAGTTCTTTCTCGTCTTAGGCAAAATACACAAGCGGTTGAAAGTAACCACGAAAATGAAGCGAGCAAATCTATGTCCGCTTATGTCTCATCTGCTCAAATAGCACTTGAGGCAATTCAATCAGACCCAAAAGCAAAATGGTTTGTTGGGTTCCGGCCTGCCATTATTATTTTTCTCTTCACTGCAGGAGGCGTCGCAGGCGCAGGCACATATACGGGGTGGGAAGTTAACCTGTCTCTCTTTGCTATTCCAATTGGCGCACTTATTCTTTCTTCCCTTGCTTTGCTCGTCACGTTTGCTTCTGGAAAAAATTCCATCCGAAAAATAAATATAGAGTTTGCCAAGAATGTTGCACTCGCAAAACTCGCATACGAAAAATCTATACGTGCCATTGACAATGAACGGCAAGAAAAAGAACTTGCAATCACAACAAACCGTGACGTTGAAATAAACAAGGCAGAGTCTAGATATATGCCTCGACTGAACGAGGTTACTAGGCTTTTGGAGAATGATCTTCAAAAAGAAGTTGACCGCTTCGCTAATGTTGCAAAAAAACTAGAAACTAAAATAGAACAAGATACCATTGATGCTTCGTCGCAATTCGACAAAACTATGGCGGATATAGAGCTTAGCGAGCAAGAAGAAGAAAAACAAATTCAAAATACCTACGACAGTGCGATTGCATCTATTGAAGAAGATCAAACTACAACCATGCAACGCCTAAGCGATCGTTGGGGCAACACGTTGTCAACGTTTAGCACTGAATCAGAAAATCAAAGCAATACAAACGCGCTAAACCATCCTTCATGGAAAAGCGACTGGAGCGAATGGAAACCAAACGCTGTTTCATGCAACACTATTTCACTTGGAACATTTGATGTGCCTTTTTCAGATATTGCTGGCGAGTTGCCTTCGAGCAAAGAGTTGCAACTTACTCTTGAGCCGATTGTCACTCTTCCGCTTTGTGCCTCGCTGCCAAATAATACATCTATGTTGATTTCTTCTTCTGGCAAACAGCGCCAGAAGTGTATTTCTATGCTCCAGAATGCAATGATGAGGGTGTTAACTGCAATTACACCAGGCAAAGTGAAGTTTACATTAATAGACCCAGTTGGCTTAGGGCAAACCTTTGCAAATGTTTTGCACCTTGCTGACTACGAAGAATCGCAACTTCTTGACCGCGCATGGACTGAACCAAAACACATCGAAACGCAACTCGCTCGTCTTACTGAACACATGGAAACTGTCATTCAGAAGTATTTGCGAAATGATTTTGAATCCATCGATGCATACAATGAACAAGCTGGCGAGATTGCAGAGCCATACCGATTTTTGGTCATTGCGGATTTACCTACCAATTTCTCAGAAAATGCCGCGAAACGACTCGCGAGTATCATCACAAGTGGTGCGCGGTGTGGAGTACATGTCATTATCCATAGAGACAACTCCCTTCCGCTTCCTGCTGGCATAGATGAAGATACGCTCCATCGTATTCCTCTTCGCATTACAGAAAAGGATGGTTCTTTTTGCATAGATGAGGACGAGCTCCGT
>JABHWX010000089.1 GCA_018657585.1 Phycisphaerae bacterium | reverse complement strand
TTTACTTCGGCGACAACACAACTTGTGATGACGGTGGATGTATTCCACAATACAGTGGTTGCCCAGCAGGTTCAGACATGAACTGTGATCCATGCTTCGCAGATGGTGATGATAGTTCAGTAGACTGTAATGGTGGCTTGAACGTAGACCCTGCATCGTACCAAGCAATCGCAACTGGTACTACTATGTGTGGTACTTCTTCGGTTTACAACGACCCGAACTACGATAACGGCGATGGTACTTTTGGTGCTACTCTTCGTGACCTTGATTGGTTTACAAACGCAGACTTAAATGCTGGTGGTTGTTTCACTATCTCAGCAGGTACGTCTGGTGCAGACCTTTTGTTTGGTATCGTTGACGATACTGGCGCTAGTGTCGAATTATGGGTTATGCCAGGTGGATATGAATCTTCAGTTACTTTCCAACCAGTCGCTCCAGGTAACTATTACCTGTTAGTTGCTGTAAATGACTGGAATGTCGCATACGCATGTGGCAGTGGTCTTGAGGACTACTGGGTTCGTATTGATGGACCTGAAACTTGTCCTGATGGCGCTTGCTGTATGCCTGATGAGTCATGTCAAGATATTGACGCAAACTCTTGTTGGGCCGCAGGTGGATCATTTGATGGTTCACAAGACTGCTCAACAGCTGATTGTGTAATCTATCCTGGTGACGAATGTGCTGATCCAATTGAAGCATTTGATGGAGTTAATCCATTCGATACTACAGGACGCTCAGTAAGTCAACCACAACCAGATGATACTCAGTGCACTGGCACATTCCTTGACTGGGACAACAGTCCTGATGCATGGATGTCCTACGTTGCTGGTCCTGACGCTCAATATGGCGTAGTGTTTGACACTTGTGGCACTGCTGCTTATGACACCTCATTGGTGCTTTACGAAGGCGACTGTAACACGCAAGTTACATGTAATGGCGATGGCGATGGCTGCGCAGGTTTCACTTCATCAATGGAGTACGCATGTACAGAAGGTGAAACCTACTACATCCGTATTGGTGGATGGCAAGGTGCTTCAGGTGCTGGTGATTTGAATATCACACCTAATGGCGCTCCATTACCAGGTGCTTGCTGTTTCAGTGACGGCTCTTGCTTGGATAACCTTGATAGTGCTCAATGTGATTCATTTGGCGGTACTTTTGCAGGCGAAGGCACTGTATGTGCTGATGGTCCATGTGGTGGGAATGGTGCTGCAGGTGATGAATGCACAGAGGCTATTACTGTAAGTAATGGCGCAAACGCATTTGATACATCACTTTATACACCAAGCCTTATACAACCAGATGAAACAGCTTGTACCGGCCCATATACTATGGACTGGAACAACTGTGTTGACGGTTGGTATGTATATGTAGCAACTGGTGGTCTTACCACTTTTGATACTTGCGACGCCGCTTCATTTGACACCTCAATGGTGCTCTATGAAGATAGTTGTGATAACCAAGTTGCGTGTAACGGTGATGTGGATCCTGATCCAGCTGGCTGCCAAGCATACTCTTCTATGATTGAGTATACTTGTGTTGCTGGTGCAACATACTACATCCGTATTGGTGAATGGAATGGCGGTCCAGGTGGCGCAGGCACCTTGAACATTAACTAATAAGTTTTTGTAGATAAGAAAATCTCATTGAGATTTCATGCAGCCCCCCGACTCTCAGAGTTGGGGGGCTGTTCATTGGCACGTGCACTGGATAATAGGGACGGGTGCCAATTTTGTTTGCTTTACCTTCTAGATGGTCTATAATGTACTGATGGAGAAAGACTTGCTGCTCAAAACACTCTCAATTTGCGCCCTCATTTCGTCATCAGCATTTTCAGAGGTGTTGATAGACCAAATTGGTCCAAACGACGGAAGCTACATCGGCGAAGCCGTTAGTGCTAATCAATACTTTGAGGCTGGTCTTGAGACATACAACATTGCTGTTCTTGAATATATCTTTTTACTAAACCAACGCACTCTCTCAAACGCTGAATTCGTTCTTGAGGGTTGGGATGGCTTTACAGACCCAAGTTCAATTACTTCTTACCAATTCAATGTGTACTCTGACGTTGATTCTGCAGGTGTATCCCTACAAGGAGACCTGCACTCCGAAGACATCGACTCAGCGAACGTTACCATTTCTTCAGAATGGTCAGGAAACGGGCACCTCGTTAAAGTTCCAATCAATGCTGCTTTTGGCTCTGGAGAATATTGGTTCAGCATTATACCCTCAAATGATTTCGATCCGCATGGGCAAGTCGGTGTGTATGAATCTCTTATTGGTGACGGCATAACCAGCATGCAAGCAAACCCTGGAGAAGAATTTGGATTTGGCACAACTCGTTCACTTGGTTTCAATACCGCATACCGCTTATCAGATGATGTCATTGTCGATCCTTGTACGTTGCAATTGCCTCCTTGCCCAGAAGACATTTCCCAAGATGGCTATGTTTCTATTTCAGATTTACTGGAAATCATTTCTCAGTGGGGTGATTGCGGGAATGGCGAATACCGTCCTTCGGCTGACTGTGCCCCGCTACCTAATGGCGATTGTTGTGTGAGTATTACAGATATCCTTGCTGTCGTTGCAGCTTGGAATGCTGAGTGCACACCTCATGGAGCTTGCTGTTTACCGAGTGGTGTTTGTGAAGAGGGAATAAACGAATCGAACTGCCATCTCTCCTCTGGGTTCTATTTTGGAGACGATACGCAATGCGCGAAGGTATCCTGTACGCCTTTAGCGTGTTGCATTGATCTTAATACTTGCCTCGATATCTCATCTTATTCTTGTGAAGAATTTGGTGGGGTTGTTCACTTTACATCAACTTGCGAAACCACCGATTGTTCGCTCCTTTCAGAAGGCGATGAGTGCTTAGATGCAATACCAACAACCATGGTCAATGTTGCATACGACACGACGTTTATGACACCAAGCCAACCTGAACCAAACGATGGTCAGTGTTACGATAGTAATCTTGAATGGTCAAATAGTCCTGATGTTTGGTACTCATTCATCGCTCCCAACAACGGCTACCACACGTTCTCACTCTGCGACATTGATGGGTACGATACCTCTCTTGTTTTATATGAAGGTAATTGTGACGAACAAGTTGCATGTAATGGAGATTCCATTTATTCCGACACTGAAAATTGCCAAGAGTTTTATTCCGAAATACTGTATGACGTTTCCGCCAATACACAGTACTACATTCGTATTGGTGGGTGGTACGGTGAAACCGGAAGCGGAACATTGACTATTGATGTCCCAGAACCGGGCGCGTGCTGTTGGGATGATGGCACTTGCCTTGATAATTTCTCCATCCAAAACTGTGAACCGCTCGGCGGCTCCTTCCTCGGCGAAAACGTGCTTTGCGCTGAATCTGAGTGCATAGCTACCGAAGGCGATGAGTGCGATGATGCTACCGTTGTAACGTTAGGTGAATTTTACTTTAGCACCTCAAATTCAAGCCCGAGTATTCCAGAACCAAGCGACTTGCAATGCGCAGATTCCTACCTAGAATGGGGGTTCAGTCCTGACATCTGGGCTCGCTGGTCTTCGCCAGACAGTGGTGTAGCCACATTCACTACTTGTGATATCGACAGTTACGATACTTCGATTGTGTTATACGAAGGCAATTGCAGCAATCAGGTTGCGTGTAACGGTGATGCCGAAAATGATCCAGCCTGCCAACAATACTATTCTGAAATAGTCTTTACTGTTTCTGCTAATACAAATTACTACATTCGCATCGGAGGGTGGCAAGGTACTACTGGTGATGGAACATTAACTATTACCCTTGATGGAGATAATGACACTGGAGCATGTTGCGTGCAAGGGAAATGCACCCCTGATCAATTAGAGAATGAGTGCTTAGCGTTAGGTGGAGAATGGCGATTTGGCGAAACGTGCAAAGTTGCAAATTGTGCAGATATACCATGCAACAGTGCATCATTTACACAAACACCTCATGCACCAGAAGATGTCTGGTTTGCAGCGAATTCTTCTAGCGACTATACATACAAACGGGCTGAATTTGTAAATGTACCTGATTCAACAGCGATTACAGTCTGGGGTCTTCAGGCTCACTTTGATGGTGCAAATTGGTCATCATGTGATACTGAATTTGAATTTGCAATACGTTCTTACACCGATCAAAACGGTTTCCCTGGAGCAGAGGTAAACGGACAACTTAACGTTCCATCAACTAGAACTGCAACAGGAACTTTGTATGCTGGAGTTTACGAACTTGTTCAATGGGATATGGACTATGTCGATACGAACATTGAACATATCAGTGTCCAAGCTGAAACAGCGAATCTCGACTGCTGGTTCCTCTGGCTAAGCTCTGGAACTGGCGATAGCAAATCTGCTTTGAACACGGGGACAAATTGGACCATAGAGAACTTTGACCTCTCGATTTGCATTGAGTAGAAAGCTTTGACATATAATTAGGATATGAATTACCGAAAAGTTACTGTGCGCGTTCTATTTTCATCGCTTGGAATAGCCGCGTTCGCAGGTATTATCGCAATGGTATTCCCTGTAAGCGGAACCATTACAGGAAGGTTACTCGGAACTGCAATTGCAACTGCTGTTTCTGCAATACTTTTCTTGTTAGCGGTAAACCGTGCAGAAGTCGCATCCACTCGCCAATTCGGCGTTTCTCTTGGCGTATTTACACTGTCCAAGTATCTGTTTGGAGTAATCGCAATGTGGATTGGACTGCTAACCACAACTACGGGCCGTGATTTAGAAGAAAAATTTGTGCTTTCATCCCTTTTATTTGGTGGTTATGGAGCACTTATCTCTTTGGGCTTCCTTTGTTTTGCCATTATTCGCCTTAGATTAGCAGGACTTATGCTTTCTTTTGTTTGGGCACTATGTCTATTGGCCTGGTTGATAGTTATTTGGTCAGGAAATTCTTTCCAAGAAGAAGCTAGCTACTTTGCATTTCCTCTACAAACACTTTTTCCCATACTTGTTCTTTGCAGCATCCGACGCCACCCTTTATTTATGGGATTAGCAATTGGTCTTGCACTTGCCAGTATCAACACTTCTCAAATTGCACTCTTCGTCTATTCCGGAGAATTAAACAAGAACATTTATTTATTAGTTGTAATGCTCACTACAGGAGGGCTCGCAACTGTGCTTGGAATTGCGAACATTATTCATTACCGAGCAAAAGCAAATGCAATCCCTTGGGCAGAAAGAACCGTTCTTTGTTTTGTAACCGCAACAGTGCTTTTACTATGCTTTGCTATTTACATAAATGAACTACGCTTGCCATTGCCTGATACCGTTGCTCGGTTGTCTATTGGTTCAAGTATCCTCACCTCAACAACAATTTTAGCACTTGTAGTAGGACAGATGCTCAGAGCCTCTGTATTTACGTTGTATGACGGCTCAGGCTTAGTTGGCTTTTGCCCTCGATGTAGTTCAAAAATGGATATCCCAAGGGGAAAAAGCACTTGCCTGCACTGCGGTTTGCGGATGAAGTTACTAATCGAATCGCCTAATTGCAGAACGTGTGGGTATGACGTCACAAAGACATCAGAATGTTCGGCGTGCTCTGAATGCGGAGAATCTATTCTTCTTTCAAGTACCGTACAATAGCGACATGCGAGCTATTTTTTTGATCATACTATTCCTTGGAGCCATAAGTTGTTCAAACGATTCTCCACCAGCGCCAGTTATATCGATTGATTTGTCTCAAATTGACCCTGTTGCCACAACGATTATTCAAAAAAAAACAACTCTAGCCACATCAGCCGAAGATTGGCAGGAACTTGGAAAAATCTACCATGCTCATGATCTAACGGATGCAGCGATTACAGCATATACCTATGCACTTTCATTGAAGAGAGAACCACAAACCCAATATCTTCTTGGAGTCATATTAGCGAAAAAGGGAAACTATCAAGAAGGAATCGATATGCTTTCGAGCATTTCTTCGTATGCTCCAGCACAATGGCGACAAGGTTTTTGGAACCTTGATTTAGCTAGACCAGATTTAGCATTACAACATTTCAACGCAGCAAAAAAACTAGACCAAACTGCTGTTGCGCCAATCATAGGACTTGCTCGAACACATTTACTACTAAACCAGCCAGAACAAAGCATTGCCCTTCTTCAGGGTCTTCTCGATCAAAATGTTAAGCATAGTTACATTACTTTCCTGCTTGGTACAGCCCACCAACGTGCAGGAAATACCACGGTTGCTGAACAACTTTTACTAGGCACTAAGAGTGGACAACCAAAATGGAAAGACCCATGGCTTGATGAGATGCGCTACCACAAATTTGGTTTTGCAGCCGATTTAAACCGCGCCATTGCGAAAATTGATGCAAATAAACTCGAAGAAGCACTCTCTTTACTCATTGCAATTGATTCAAAGTATCCGTATAACGATGTTGTACAGAATAACCTTGCTACTGTGTACCTCCAGTTAGGCAAACAGGATGAAGCCATCAAACTGCTTGGCAAAGCCATTCGCAAGTCACCAGAGTACGCACCACTTCATCTCACCATGGCATTCTCATTGGCTGGTGTCGGAGAAGTGGAACGTGCCACCAACTATGCCAAGGATGCTCTTAACATCCAACCCTCTATGTTTGCAGCAGCAACGCTGCTTGGGAAATTATCAGCCCAACAAAAAGATTATCAACAAGCCATTCGATATTTTGCACAAGCCATTGGGCTAGGTGACACGAACCCTAGCACCCGCGAAATGCTAGCTGACATGCTCCTTCGCTTTAGACAGTGGGACACAGCCATTTCAGAATACAACATCGTCCTTGCAACTTCCCCAAATCGAACCGCAAGTATTGGCGGACTCGCTTTTGCACTTGCAAGCAAAGGAGAATTTGAAGAGGCAAATCGTGTTCTGAGTATTGCGATTCGCAAGTTTCCTAACGACCAAAATTTAGCTCGCGCACTGACGGCCGTTCAAAAGGTTCAACAAACCCCATGAGACGCTTCAACTTCCTTATTCCACTTTTCCTTATCAGTTGTAATTCGAAGCAAGAAGAACCACAACAAACAACAGACAATCAAACTGCTTGGTTAGAAAACCAAGCAAGTGAGCGAGGAGTTGATTTCACATGGATAAGCGGGGCAATTGATGCATTTAATATGCCTGAAATTATTGGCGGCGGTGCAGCGATGATCGATTATGATAATGATGGTGATTTGGATCTGTATTTTGTCCAAGGCGGCTTCTTGGATAGCAACAAGATCAAACGCAATGCATTGATGCGAAACGATGGTGGTCACTTTACTGAAGTTTCTCAACGCAGTGGAGCAGATGACGATGGATACGGAATGGGGGTTGCAACAGGCGATTATGACAACGATGGCTTCGTTGACTTGTTTGTAACGAATGTAGGCAACAATGTATTACTTCACAATAATGGAGATGGCACATTCACTAATAGAACTGAAAAAGCCGGTCTAAATGATGACGGTTGGGGAGCAAGTTGTGCATTTGCCGATTTAGACGCAGATGGTGACTTGGATTTGTATGTTGTCAATTATTTAATGTGGAAACACGGCTTAAAAATTGATTGTTACAACGAAAAGGGAACTCGTGATTACTGTGCCCCTGTCAATTACATGGCTCCATCTAGAGATATTATCTATCGAAATAATGGGGATGGCACTTTTACTGACCACTCCATTCAGTCTGGGCTTGGCACTCGATTTGGCACTGGTCTTGGAATCCTTTGTAACGATTATACTGGTGATGGAAAAATAGATATTTTTATTGCTAACGATGGAATGCCAGATCAACTTTGGCGTAATAACGGCAATTGGACTTTCACTGATGTTGCTCCTTTGCGGGGTTGCGCACTTGATGACGAAGGCAAAGCAAAAGCGGGGATGGGGTTAACGAGCGATGACTTTGACGGCGACGGAGATTTCGACATCATTGTCTGCAACCTCTTTGGCGAGAGTGATTCTCTTTATCGAAACGATGGCGATTTCTTTACCGACATCACTGCATCAAAAGGAATTCGTACAGCAACTAGACATGCGACTCGATTCGGTTTGGGCTGGGTAGACTTCAATAACGACGGCATTTTAGATTTGTATGAAGCCAATGGGAGAGTACAGCAAATAGGCACTCCGTTAACTGAAGACCCATTTGCAGAACCAAACTATCTCTTACAAGGCACTGAAAACAAATGGGAAATTATCCAAGGTGTTTTAAATCTAGAAGTCCACACCAGTCGTGCTGCTGCTTTTGGTGACATCAATAACGATGGTGGCATAGATGTTCTTGTTGTTAATAAAGATGCCCCTGCATATCTATTGATGAATGTACACGCTGATCGTTCTAATTCTGTAACGCTGAGAGTTCTCAACAAACATGGATCAGATGCACTTGGTGGAGTTGTCACTGCAATAGTTAATGGAAAAACCGTCACGCACCCTATTCAATCCGCTTGGAGTTACATGGCAGCAAACGATCCGCGAGTTCATTTTGGGCTTGGAGATGCAAAAGAAATAACAAATGTTACAGTTCGATGGGTTGACGGAACAACAACTGAGCATGGTTCTTTTGACAAAGGTTTTCATACGCTTCGACAATAACTTTTTCCCTAGCTCTGCTGCAATACTTTCTTTCTCCTCTAATTGCTGACATCTTTATCCCATTCTCAAAAGTAATTACAATAGATACTAAAGGAAAACATTATGACATTTGAACTACCAAAACTCAATTATGAATTCGATGCTCTTGAGCCAAATATCGATGCCCGAACGATGGAAATCCATTACACCAAGCACCATGCAGGGTACGTTGCAAAATTAAATGCGGCTGTTGAAGGCACTGAGTTTGAAAACAACACTACTGCTGAACTTCTTAAGAACCTTGATGCCCTACCTGAAGAAATACGCACTGCTGTTCGCAACAATGGCGGCGGGCACTGGAACCATTCTCTGTTCTGGTCAATCATGGGCGCAGGCGATGGTAGCGGTCCTGCTGGCGAACTTGCAAATGCTATAGACATGACGTTTGGCTCTTTAGACAAAATGAAGGAAATCTTCGCAAATGCAGCTGCTACACGCTTTGGCTCCGGATGGGCGTGGTTAACTGTGAATGCAAACGGTGATCTTTGTATTTGTTCCACAGCTAACCAAGACAATCCACTCATGAGCGACCTTGGTATGTGTGACTGTACGCCACTGCTCTGCCTTGATGTTTGGGAACATGCTTACTATTTGAATTACCAGAATCGTCGACCTGACTATGTAAATGCATGGTGGAACGTGGTGAACTGGTCTGCCGTGAATGCACTTTGGACAAATGCCCGCGCTGCAAACAGTGGCGGATGCGGCTGTTCATGTACTTGTAGTTCCTAATAAAGGTTTACCTATGCGATATGTTCTGTTACTTACCTCGCTCGCGCTTGCAAGTTGTTCATCCACACCTACAGTTACCCAACATGGCGGCATGCGTGACGCGCTGCGAATGGGCAATACTCAAGCACGAATCACCTTTGAAGAAGTGAATAGAATACCAAATGCTTTTGCAGTTGGCGCTTTAACAAATCTTGATGGCGAAATCACTATTTTTAATGGCAATGTATATACCGCAACAACGGCTGATGGAAAAACTGCTGTCACCAACATCAATGAGGCACAATACGATTCTGCAACGCTCCTCTCTCTTTCGTATGTTGAGTCATGGAACAAAATGAAACTTCCATCAGACCAACCACTCGAGGACGCGATTGAGCTCGCTGCTGGCATATTTGGGAAAGACACAAACGAGCCATTCCCCTTCCTCCTAACTGGAACTGCTAGCGAATACCACTTACATGTTATTAATGGCTATTGCCCCGTAGCAAACCCAGACCTTGAGTTGAAGTACCAACCATGGCGACAGACCAACTCCAATAGTGAAGACATTACCGTGGTAGGTTTCTATGCCAAAGATCAAGAGGGTGTCATGACGCACCATGGCTCAAATGTACATATTCATGGAATCATGGATATTGATGGCGTGCTGACTTCAGGGCACCTTGATTCGGTTGAGCTTGAGCCAGGCGCGACTATCTTTGTCCCAGCAGACTAACGTCCGTTTTTTTTTTCATATTTTTTTATCCCGACCTCTATTTGCACACCCACAATATCTTGGGGGTGTTTCTTTCATATAGGCACAACTGCTCGTGATTGCGGGCGCAAGGGTATTCCAGTGTGCTTCCTCGCATAGTTATCAGATAAAGACATACATGAAGAGCGTCCGAAAGCCTTCTAACCAAAGATTAGGAAGGAACAAAAATGCTCTCAAAAAATCAAGTAATCGACGCAATCAGCAGACTCAACCCTACAGCACCGATCCAATGGCTTGCTGGTTTTGATTTAGCTTCTCTTAGAAGGTACTACGAACATTTACTGATTACTCTTGAGCCACGAGGTAGTCGAGGTTGGGTGCGCCCCACTGGAACCTCTGCTGTAGTAACGCGCCGCCCTGCTGCGTAAAAAAACCGTCTCACTAACCAGAGGCCTGCCCCTCCCTTCGTCAGTTGTTGTATGACTCCCCTCGTCAACTACTCACAGAGCGTGGGTCAGGCTTCTGTTTTGTTGGGCTGTGCTTACTACTCGAATGATTGTTTGACTAAAGCAAGTTCGAGAAGAGTACGTACTCGAGTCACTAATTCCAATTTATTTACTGGTTTAGTTATAAAGTCGTTTGTACCGCACTCTACAGCTCGTTCGTAGTCACTTACTTCGTTAAGGGCAGTCACCATAATGACAACAATATCTCTCGTTGAGGGCTGGGATTTTATCTTTTGGCAAACCTCAAAACCACTCATTCTGGGCATCATCACATCTAGGATGACAATGTTGGGGCGTGTGCTCTCAATACTCTCAATGGCTTCTACCCCATCAGATGCTGTACGAAGCTTACACGGCAACTCTTCCAGGAAAGCCTGCATGAGTTCAAGATTCTGAGCATTATCGTCCACAAGCAGGATAGATGCTGTGGAGAGGTCTACTTGTGGAGTCGTTTGTTGAGGTGTCGTATTCACAGCGCGTATGCTATCATGCCATATTCTCACGTGTACTTGCGGAGCACCAACAATGGCAAAATACGCCCCCCCATCAATCTGGACCGACGAATTCAACGCCCCTACTATCGAGCAGCTCAGAAAGCTCGTCATCAATGATGCCAAGAAATCGTTCGACAAAGCCACATCCAAAATTTTAGGTCTTGAAAATATGACTACAGAAATAAGATGGTATGGAGATTGCTGGTTCTGGTCCATTGCGTTCATGTCTGATTTTCTGGAGGAACCTCTTGCAATCATGATTCCAGCTGAAGAAAATCTACAATTAGCTGCCCCGCTAACCCAAGATTTCATTGAGCAACTTTCAACAAGAAGGCTCAAACGTTTTGTGAGAGATGGGCTAGAACTAGCCATGCCTCCTCACCGCACAGAATGGGCTGTTTGGTCAATCCCAACTCCTGCTGCCTTTGAAGATGTTTATCCTGTCTTGAAAAGCAAGCAAAAATTTTACGAAGTTCTTGAATTCCCAGAGTTTTGGGTTTAGGGGGTAACTGTGAAAGAAGTCTCTCGTCATTGAGGAGCTCCGCACATACTTGGGACTTTGCGTCTTGAAGACACGCGATTGACTCCTCCACGCTACCCCAGGCTTCGCCTCCGCCTTTTGTCACGAACTTCTTCACGTAGACAGTTTTCTGTTG
>JABHWX010000088.1 GCA_018657585.1 Phycisphaerae bacterium | reverse complement strand
GTGGTAAGTTAATTATGTCATTTGAAACTATGCCAGTGGAAGATCGCTGGGCAATTGTGCATTACGTCATAGAAGAAATCCTTCCTTCAAACTAAGTAGTAACTAATTATCTGTTAGATCTTTCTTTAAAAGGATCCGTTGTGGAAATTGATATTGAAAAGAACACCTCAGAAGGGGCTACTCGCCTTGCGTGGTGGATACTCGCAATTAACACAGTCGCGTTTACGTGGTGTTTTGCTGGTTGGATGCTCAATGGTGTCCTTGTTACTTTTCTTGTAGACAATGGACTGTTTAACTGGGGGCCACAAGAAATGGGTTGGCTCATTGGCATTCCTGTTTTATCGGGTGCGTTATTTCGTTTGCCGTTTGGGATTGCAGCGGATAAGTGGGGTGGACGTATCGTTTTCAGTTTGCTCCTTCTCTTTGTTGCGGCACCGATGTTCTTGCTGAGTTACTGCAATTCGTTTTGGCAATTCTTTTTTGCAAGTTTTGGATTTGGTTTTGCTGGCTCAAGTTTCGCTGTAGGTATTGCATATACTTCAAGTTGGTTTCCTAAACGATCACAGGGCTTAGCCCTTGGTATTTTTGGCGCAGGTAATGCTGGCGCTGCTATTACGATGTTAGTGGCACCGCATCTCTTAAATTGGTTTACAGAGGGTGGTGAGAATTTAGAGGGTTGGAGACGGCTGCCACAGATTTACGCAGGTGTTTTCTTGCTAATCGGGATCCTCTTTTTTCTGACAACTACTACTCGAATAAAAGAATGTGATTCAGAAAAGAAATTCATCGAACGAATGAAGGTATTGGCATGCCCACGCGTTTGGCGTTTTGGTATGTATTACTTCTTTGTCTTTGGTGGTTTTGTCGCGTTGTCCCAGTGGCTCATTCCTTATTACGTAAACGTGTATTCAACAACAGTTGTGATGGCAGGTGCTCTGGTTGCTATTTTTAGTTTTCCATCGGGCGTGATTCGTGCCCTTGGCGGCTGGATGTCCGATCGTTGGGGAGCTCGAGTTGTCTTGTACTGGGTCTTTGGGATCTGTATTATTTCTTGCTTCTTGTTGATTGTCCCGCAAATGGACATTCATGCTCCGGGTAGCGGCGTGATGGCAAGAAGGGCCGGCGTGGTCACAGATGTTACGGCTGATTCTATTACCGTTGAATCACAGGGTTTTGATTCAGTGGTGTACCCCATGAAGGAAAAACAGGCGTGCCTCGTTTCAGAAGATGAACGAAACTCTGGATTGCTTGTCTTCCCAAGAAGCACATCTTGGCAGGAATCCATCGTAGAAGTTGGTCAAGAGATTGAAAAGAAGGAGTTACTTGCTAGAGGCGTTACTCACATTTTCTTTCAAGCGAACATTTGGATATTTACGTTCCTCTGCTTTGTAATTGGATCAGCGATGGGAATAGGTAAGGCAGCGGTCTACAAGCACATACCAAATTACTATCCTGACGATGTTGGGGCAGTGGGGGGCATGGTTGGAGTCATTGGGGGGCTTGGTGGCTTTGTATGTCCTGTTCTTTTTGGGTATTTGCTCGATTGGAGCGGCTTGTGGACAACCTGCTGGATGTTCTTCGCCGCTGTTGCTGTACTCTGCCTAATCTGGATGCACCAAATTATTCAACAAATGATTAAACGAGAAGCCCCCGAGCTTTACGGCAACATTTAAAAGAGAGTGACAGTCACCAAAAACTAAAAGAGAGTGACAGTCACCAAAAACTGAAAAACGGTAAAAACGGGGTAAAAACAGGGTAAAAACGGTGACCGTCACCAATTGTCCCAAAACGGTGACAGTCACCAATTGTCCAAATTGTCTTATTGCTTGAAAACGAATTAAAATATAAAAATATAAAATTATCGTTTTATATTGTGAAATAAGTAACAATATCCAAGTTTAGTGATATAATTCACGGATGGTAGGCGTAATAGGCAGAGGATTCATATTTGTAACTCTTGGCAGAGTGCTTGCATAAAGGGCAATATCACCATGGATATTAAGAATAAAGCCACTAGTATTAATCTATTCTCATTAAAAACCCGCCAAATGCGGGCATTCCACATGACGTGGTTTGCGTTCTTCTTATGCTTCTTTGCATGGTTCGGGATAGCGCCATTGATGGCGGTTGTTCGCGAAGAACTTGACCTTACTAAACAACAAATTGGTAACACGATTATAGCGTCAGTTGCGATTACGATTTTCGCACGGCTCATCATAGGTTGGCTGTGCGACCGCATTGGTCCTCGAATTACGTACACTTGGCTGTTGTTACTCGGTTCTATTCCGGTGATGTGTATTGGTCTTGCTGATGACTATATGTCCTTCATGCTCTTCCGTTTAGGCATTGGTGTCATCGGTGCGTCCTTCGTCATTACCCAGTATCACACGTCGGTGATGTTTGCGCCAAACGTGGTGGGTACTGCAAATGCAACATCGGCTGGCTGGGGTAACTTAGGTGGTGGCGTGACACAGATGGTCATGCCTCTAGTCTTTGGTGCATTCATCTGGGTTGGTTTCACTGACGCCTCAAGTTGGCGATTAGCGATGGTCGTCGCTGGTGGTGTTTGTTTCTTGACTGGCCTCGCATACTTCTTCTTCACAACGGACTTCCCCGATGGAAACATGAAGGAATTACGTGCTAGAGGTGAATATGACCCACCAGAAAAAGTGAAAGGCGCATTTTGGAAAGCAGCTTCTGACTATCGAGTCTGGGCACTATTTGTTGTGTACGCAGCATGTTTCGGTATTGAACTCACAATCAACAATATCGCAGCAATTTACTATATGGACGAGTTTGGTCTTGGTATAAAGACAGCAGGTCTTGTGGCTGGTCTGTTTGGGCTAATGAACATTTTTGCACGTACGACAGGCGGTTTTATTAGTGACAGATTCGTTATGAAGGGTGGACTAAAAGGCCGCGTGAAATGGCTTTTCATCGCTCTTTTAATTGAAGGTGTTGCACTTATTTTCTTCTCTCAAATGCGAGTCCTTGCTTATGCAATCCCAATGATGATTATCTTTAGCTTGTTCGTACAAATGTCAGAAGGCGCAACCTTTTCCGTTGTTCCATTTATTAATAAAAAGTATATTGGTTCAGTATCAGGCATTGTTGGTGCAGGTGGTAACGCGGGTGCAGTAGCCGCAGGGTTCCTCGTACGCTCCGAAAGCACAACGTACCAACAGGCACTGCTCATACTCGGCTTTGCAGTTTGCGGGGCTGCCTTCTTTTCCCTACTCGTAAAATTCCGCCCTGAGCAAGAAGCGGATGCAAACGAGAAGTTTAAAGCTGCAATTGCAAAACGGCATATCGAACTTGCAGGTCGCAAATCTGTGCACGACCTTCTTCCGGGCTTGAAACACCTCCGTCCAATGGACGTGCTTCGTATGTACCTTGGAGTCGCACTGGTTGTGAAAGGTGTATACTTCATCATGAATATGAAGACATTGGAGTCAACTTTAAATCTTGGCGGGGCAGAACTCGGGCAGGGGCAGACACTAATAGCTTGGTCTGTCGTTTTTGCACACATAATCGGCGGTTCTGCACTCGCTCTTGGGCT
>JABHWX010000087.1 GCA_018657585.1 Phycisphaerae bacterium | reverse complement strand
ATCGGTGGCCAGTCTCTCAAATAAATCAATCAAAACCTCGTCATCAATCTGAATATCGGGCTTTTTTCCTGCTTCAGGCACGGTATACCGCCAATAGCTAAAAAGCCTGTCCGGCCGCTCTCCCGCCTCCCATGATGACAAACTGTAGTCAAGGCGGTCAAAGCCCTCATCTACTTCCCGTTCACATAGGGCAGCCATTGCTGGCTTGCTTGGTTCGAGAGAAGCGCCTGTTGAAGCACACACCCCAGTGGGGCGAGATACACCTTGTGAATTTCCAAATCGTGACATATATGAGAATCCTACGTTATCAGCGTATAATTTGAGCGCATGTCTTGGACTATTTTTGGTTACGACGTTTTTGAGACAATAATCGAGCTGCTCGTCATCTGGCTGAGTGTCTTTATGGCATTCCGTTTTTTGCAGGGCACTCGAGGCGATGGTGTCATTCGAGGTCTTGTCATAATCCTCTTCCCGCTTTGGCTCTTGCAAGTTCTCGCTGATTGGACTGGGCACTTTGATCGGTTAGACTTTTTTGCTGAACAATTTTTAACGTATGTTTTCATCCTCCTCATTATTATTTTCCAGCCAGAACTTCGGCAAGCCGCCATCCGAGTAAGCCAGTCCGGTGTGTTCGCTCGTTTTCGCAATATGCAATCTGTCGGCAACACCACTATCTCTGCCATAGCAGACGCATCTGTCTTTCTTAGCAGAAATCAGTTTGGCGGTTTAATTGCCATTGAAAGAGAAAACAGCACGAACGATTATGTAGACGGTGGACAACCACTAGACGCTGTAGTAAACGCACCGCTCATAAAGTCAATCTTTTGGCCGAACAATCCTCTTCATGACTTAGGATGTATTGTGCATGGCGATCGCATAGTAAAGGCAAGCGTACAATTCCCCCTTGCAGATGACTCTGCAATGCTTCCAGCGGATTTAGGCTCAAGGCATCGTGCTGGTGTTGGCTTGTCTATGCGCTGCGATGCACTCATAATTATTATCAGCGAACAAACTGGAAAAATTTCTTTTGCCGATCACGGTTTACTAATACCCGTTGAACGTGATGATTTAGAACTTGAACTATTGGCTCGTTTATATCCCGATTCAGACACTGTTTCTCAAGATTCAACAACTTCTGAAAAATCGTCGCATGTTACAGGTACGGAGCCGGTCGAATGAAACGCAAGGATGACACTTTGGCCATTATCTTCGTTACAGTGCTTGCTGTAATTATTTGGATTTGGTCTGCAACTCGTACAGAAAAAGAATGGTTGGTGGGAGCAACTTTGCACTTTAAAGCACCAGAGGGTTCGAGTTCAACAATCACACCAGAATTAAAACCTGTTAGTCTTACGTTCAAGGGGCCACGCGGTTCAATCGATACTGTTGAAGCTTTGTGCACCCAGGCCATCAGTGTTCCAATTGCTTCCGATGACGGCGACATCACCCTCAATGTCGCTTCAATCGTGAACGCACTCGATTCTATTCAAAGCACAGGCGCTGAAGTTATTACTGCAGAGCCGAATTCACTTACACTGAATGTTCAAACCCTTGTAACCGTCGAAGCATCTGTACAGTATTCACTGCCAAGTATCCAAGTAAGCAACGATGTCACCATTGATCCTTCAACGGTCTCACTTCAAATACCAAAATCCGTTCGCAAGGAACTTCCTGAAGCAATTTCTGTTACGGCAGTTGTTAGCGAACGTGTTCTAGCACAACTTAAACCGGGAATTATGCACACCGAACTTGCTGTCGTTCAACTCCCTGAATCACTTGATGGCATTGGGGTGCTTGTCGAACCAAATAGAGTATCACTTTCTTTTACGATTCAATCAAAAACCGACAAAACTACTCTTCCTCAAGTTCGCGTGTTAGTTGCAGCTCCAGCCGAAGATTATGGCGAATACTCTGTCTCACTTCCTGTAAGAATAATCCCAAATGTTTCTATAGAAGCTGACAAAGAGTTAATTACGCTGATTAATTCTGGGAAAATTTCGGTCTTTGCAATCGTTAGACTTAAATCAACTGACATGGAACAGAGAATCACTTCAAAACTTGTTGCAACTTTTTTGGCAATTCTCGAAGATGGTACAGCTCAACAAATCGGTGCAACATTAGAAGACCCATCTCTTCTTGATATTGCGCTCGAGATTGTTCCCGTCGCGAAACCCACCCAATAATTAGAGCGTGCACCCGTTAAGGGTCAGACCCAGCGGCTAGCAAACCAAGCTTTTTTTCCCCTTCGGAGTAAGATTGTAGACCCGTGAAGCAAGTCATCGCTTGTAAGAACACAAGCAATTGCCGTGTCGCCTGCAACTTTTTTCCCATTGATTGCAACCGATCCATTCTGCAAGAACTCACGTGCTTCCCGTTTACTTTTGCACAATTCAGTTTGGGGAAGCAATTCGACAAGTGATGCCGCCTCAGTCCCAAGAGAGGATTTGGCAAATTCGCCTGCAGGCACTTCTGCAAAAACTTCACTGAGCATAGTTTCATCAAGTGATTTAATATCGCCACCAAATAAAGCTTTTGCTGCATCGTTGCAACGTTCTACATTTTCACTTCCATGGAAAATTTCAGTCATTGCATCTGCTAATGCTTTTTGTGTAGCACGTTGATGTGGCGATTCAGCATGTTCTTTTTCAATCGCCTCAATAGTTGGTTGATCTAAGAATGTGAACCAACGTAAAAATTTGCCCGCATCTTCGTCTGGAATATTCAGCCAGTATTGGTGAAAAGCATAAGGGCTTGTGCGATCCTCTGTAAGCCAAATTGCGCCCTTTTCAGTTTTGCCAATTTTAGAGCCGTCACTTGCAGTCACCAATGGGTTTGTAATTCCTGCGCCGCGGAATTGATCTTCAGGAGAACCCGTCATGTCGCGTCTGATCAAATCAATTCCTGCAACAATGTTTCCATATTGATCGCTTCCAGCAATTTGAATTGTGCAATCCATTTTGCGACGTAAGTGCAAAAAATCGTACGCTTGCAAAATCATATAACTGAATTCTGTGTATGAAATGCCTTGTTCGCGATTATTCAAACGATCCTTTACTGAATCTTTTTGAATCATGGTGTTCACAGAAAAATATTTTCCGACATCGCGTAAGACATCAAGGAACCCAAGTTCGCAAAGCCAATCTGCATTATTCACGATTATCGCCGCGTGTTCACCTTCAAAATCAAGCACTTTTGAGAAACAGCGGAGTTGCCCCTCAATGTTTTTTGCTACTTGCTCTTTGGATAACAATTGACGTTCTGCGTCTTTCCCCGAAGGATCGCCAATTAAACCTGTACCACCGCCCATAAGCACAATTGGTTTGTGACCAGCGAGTTGCCAATGTCGCAATATTTTTATTGGCATATAGTTGCCGATTGTGAGAGCATCTTTTGTTGGATCAAAACCACAGTAAGCAATCCGACTTCCAGAAACCAAGTGCTTCTGCAATTCGTCTCCGCCTGTTGTCTGGTGAAGAAGACCGCGCCATTTGAGTTCATCTAAAAATTGCATAGTCGTATGTTACCGCCAGAGTGCGACTTCGTTTCGTATCGTTTTCAAGTTCAAGTATACGAGTAGAAATACAGGCAAAATCAAATAGAGAGGCAAGGAAATTGTCAATTGCGCCAGAAATAGTGCTTGCACGGTGCTGTCTGTATCTACAAGTCCCATCCGCGGTACCCACTGCACTGCTGCTGCTCCAAATGTGAAGATGATGTAGAGCAATGACCACCCGCGAAGGCGGAAGGAGCCTTTTGGATTTCTAAGTAAGAGCGACATGCCCAGTGCTACGAGCGATATTGCAAACAAAATTACTAAAAGTGAGGCAACAGAGGAAATCCATGCAGGAGGCGCAGTAGCGGTTAAGGATGCAGCTGTTTTTTCACTTATTTCCCCATCACCAAAGGGCACTGCTGTATGTAATTGCTCTATCTCACTCATTCCAGTAAGTGCCATGCACCCACTAAAAAGAGATAGCCCACCCACTACGATACAAACAGCACCTACGGTTGTTGGCCACGTTGCAGAATGTTGCGTATCTTCACTCAAAACTGGCGAAGGAACCGTGCATCATTTTCAAAAAGCCAACGAATATCTTGAATGCCGTACTTCAGCATGGCAACTCGTTCAATCCCAAGACCAAATGCATACCCCTGCCATTTATCGTTGTCGTATCCCACTTGTTCAAATACGTTAGGGTCAACTAAGCCGCAACCTCCAATTTCAACCCACTGCCACTTCCCTTTAATTTTCATTTTCATGTCTACTTCAGCAGACGGTTCTGTGAATGGGAAAAAACTTGGGCGGAAACGGACTTCTGCTTCTTCGCCAAAGTATGACTTTGCAAATTGAAAGAGCGTTGTTTTTAAATCTACCATCGAAACTTTGGGAGCAACAAGCAGCCCCTCACACTGATGAAACATACTGAAGTGTGTGGCGTCGTGCGTGTCTGGTCTGTAGACTCTGCCAACAGCGATAATTTTAATTGGTGGAGGAGTCGTTTCCATAACTCGAATTTGTACTGTTGAAGTTTGACTGCGAAGCATTCGGTCGCCACCCATAAAGAAGTTATCAATTGGATCTCGCGCAGGATGGTCCTCAGGAATATTCAGCGCATTAAAGTTGTGGTATTCATCTTCGACTTCTGGTCCGTACGCAACCGAAAATCCCATGCGACCGAAGACTTCTGTAATCTCATCGATCGTCTTAGTAATAATATGCCTTCTGCCTAGCGCCACATCTGCTCCAGGCTCCGTGATATCTAGAGGTGGGCGAGGGGCACTAGCGCCAGCAAGTTCAGCCTTTCGAGAATCGAATGCCGATTCGAGCATAGTTTTTACTTCGTTCAATCGTTTCCCAACAGCGGGCTTGTCGTCCTTACTCACATCTTTCATCAAAGGCATAACACCCTTCAAACGACCTTTTGATCCAAGAAAAGATATGCGCCAAGTCTCAAGGCCATCTAGAGAATCTAACGTTGATATCTCACCAAGGGCGTCTTCTTGAAGTTTATCTAGGGTGGCGAGCATCTGCGCATGATACCCTAGGGGTCTTGTCGGGGGTCAAAAGGCAGTGGGGACACTCATGGGTTGCGATGCAACTGAATGAGTGTCCCCACTGCGAGGCACATTCAAATAAATGTACTTATTAATCTGTTGTATCAGCCTCGGGCGCTGTATCTTCCGTATCTTCAGGTGCTTCAGCGACTTCTGTCACTTCTGTCACTTCTTCGCTTACTTCAGCTTCAAGGGCTTCTTCTACAACTTCTTCAGCAGCTTCTTCAACTGCGGTTGTTGCAACAAGAACCTTTGCAGCAAAATCACGACGACGTTGTTTTTGCGTGCGACGACGAGAATCACCACCACCCAACTGGGGGCCTTCTTCTTCGCCTACAAGTTGCAAAATGCACAAGTCTGTGCCATCACCGAGGCGACGTTTACCAATTTTAATGATACGGGTGTACCCACCATCACGGTCTGAGAACTTTGGGGCAACAACTGCCATAATGTGCTGCACTAGGCGAGGTGCTTTTCGAACTTCACCATACCGATTAAACTCGATATCGTTCTCGCTTGGCAAATCAAAATGATCATTGTGCTTTGCTGAATCTGGAACATTTGGATCAGCAACCCAAGAGTGAATCTTTCGGTCGTTGATCATTTGTTCGATTCGCTTGCGTGAGTTAAATGTCCCACGTTTTGCAATGGTGATAATTTTTTCAACAAATGGCTGAACTGCCTTTGCTTTTGGCAAAGTTGTTTCGATTTGTCCATGTTCGAACAAACCAGCAGCAAGATTACGGAGCATCGCAGTGCGATGTTCGCTGTCTCTACACAATTGTTTTCCATGGATTCTATGTCGCATGGTGCTACTCCTTACACGAGGCAAAAACCTCGATTATTCTTCGCCCTCAGTGGAACCGATTACTTCGTCTCCAGGGCTATCGTTATCAGCACAGAACTCGTCATCGAGATCAGCACAATTTTCTTCATCTTCACAATAATCCACTTCGCCTTCAGCAAGTGATGCTGCACTAATATCAACACTTCCATCAACACCTGCTGGTAGTGGCATCCCAAGAGCGAGACCAAGGTCTTCCAGTTTCCGCTTAATTTCGCGAAGAGATGTACGACCAAAACTTCGAAGACCCAGCAATTCGCGGTCAGTCAAAGAGATTAGTTGTGCAACACGGTTAATGTTAGCGAGCTCAAGGCAGTTTGATGATCGAACAGTTAAATCTAAATCTGCAGTTGACATTTCTAGTTTACGAATAAGTGCTTCGTCAACTGCGGCTGCCGCTGCTGCTTCAGCGCTCACTACGGCTTTGCCTAGTGAATCGAACTGAACAAACGCATTGAGGTGCTTACGAAGAATCTTTGCTGATTCAACAAGACACATCTCTGGGCTTACTGTGCCGTCTGTCCAGATATCAAGAATCAAACGGTCGAAGTTTGTTTGTTGTCCTACACGAGTATTTTCTACACGGTATCGAACACGTTGAACTGGACTAAATACTGCATCAATTGGTAGCTCACCAATAATTTGCTCGTCCTTAGTCGCGTACTGCTCTGCTGCAGGAACGTAACCACGACCTCGCTCAATAGTTAATTCCATTTCGAAATCGATTTTGTCAGTCAATGTAGCAATTACATGGTCAGGGTTGTACACAGTAACTGTACCATCTGCTTCGATTAGGTCTGCTGTAACTTCACCAGGCCCCGAAGCGGACAAACGCAATACTTTGGGTTCGTCTGAATCGACATCTACGACTAAACCTTTTACGTTAAGCACAATGTCAACCATATCTTGCGACACGCCTTCTATTGTGCAGAATTCATGCTCTGCGCCCTTCACGCGAATTGATGTAATCGCTGAACCTTCGATTGTGCTCAATAGGATTCGGCGAAGGCTATTGCCAATTGTCGTACCAAACCCACGCTCAAACGGTTCTACGGTAAAACGACCGAATGTATCGGTGGCTGATTTTTCTTCGAGTATGACACTTGCTGGAAGTTCAAGACCTCTCCATCGTACGTGCATCATGTTTCTGTTCCTTCTTACTTATTTGGCAGGAGCATTAAAGCTAAATTCGCGGATCTTAAAATCGGAAGGTGAAGCCCTGCCAAGCACTTCACGCCCATCTTCAAGAGGCGATACAAAATTCTATTTACACACGGCGTTGCTTTTT
>JABHWX010000086.1 GCA_018657585.1 Phycisphaerae bacterium | reverse complement strand
TACTTGTTCCACACATCTTCAGCAATTGCAAGCATTTGATCACGTAGTTGCTCATCACTTGCATTAGGGTTTTCATACAACCATCTCCAAGTATAAAGTTCTACTAATGATGGGCCTGCTATTTGGCATGCTGCAAGTAAGCCCTCGACTGAAGCAAGTGCAAACGCTTTTGCTTCGTTGCCTTCAGGTAATCCAACGACTTCTTTTGCTTTGTTTTGATACAAAAACGCAAACGCTTCGGTGCACGCGGTGTTTGGAACATTACGAAGAAGTGGGCGTGGCACAAAATGTGTCGAGATGAGTTGTTCAAGGTTGTGTCCAAGTTCATGCATTGCTGTATCAAAACCATCCCAACCAAGACAATCATCGAGGCGATTTGTTCGAAGCCAAGCGCTGTATTCGGGTATGCCAGGTCGCATGGCGTGTCCTGCACCTCTTGCAATCTCAACGTTTACACGTGTTCCTAAAAAATCGGCATCTTCGTCGTTGTATCCAAGACCTTTAAGTACTTCAGGTATTTTATTTTGAAATTCGGTTTCATCTTTGAACATTGAGGTCACTCGTTCCTCAAGCTCAGCAGAACTTGCGCCTTCGCCGATGTCCTCAAGATAAATATCAAATGCTTCTAATGGCCGACCAAGTTTGTCAGACATGTACTGTGCAATCTCACCTCTAATAGGTGCTTCTAGAAGTTCGATCATTAATTGTTCAACTGTTTCCTCTGGTATTTCACGTTCTAAATCGAACTTGCGGGCGATGGCAGTTGGATGTTCATCGTAATACTTATCGTAATCAACGGCGACTGATCGTTGCGTGTTTAATTGTTCATAACGAGCAGGCCCAAGAAGTTCTCCGGGGTCATTCCCATCAACGGTGTTTTCTTTCGGGTTCCATTTCCCTTTGCAAGTGCTATCCATGATTTGTTTTGGTAGCGTGCCGTCAATGTGTCTTCCCATGACCCATGAAAGTGCGCGTTGTTTTTCGATTCCACCATCTTGCGTGTACCCAGCTTTAATTTCTTCGCGAATGAGCCAGTGAGCAATAAGTTTCCGATCTTTTTCAAACCATGACTTACCATTTACATCAACCATTTGACCCACTGGAACATGAAATTCGCTTACAAACATGTCAGCAACATGTTCAAGTTCACGCGCTCGGTCGTTTACTTCTGCTGGGATGCGTGGACCAAAAGCTCTGCCAATTCTTGCTTCAGCCCACCTGTCTGTAGACCACTCACCGCCTCTTTCGAGCATTGTTGCAAGAGATGGTCGTTCAAAATTGAGCAAGGCGACAAAGGCTATCTTTTGTTTATAAAACTGGTCGGATAAATCTGGGCATGGATCAAACATCGCCATGATATTGTCGACATGAGGCATTTCATCGCCACGAAGGTCTGTCCACCTTCGTAAATGTCTTCCGATTTCGTACAAATGGCCGCCTATACTTCCCATTGCGCTCTCATAGCGTTCAAGTAATCGTGCCCTGTCCTCATCACTGGCTACAAAACTTTCTTTACAGAATGTTATAAAAGTGTCGGCATCCCCGTCGCTTTTTTGCCAGCGTTTTGCAACTCGGTGTACACCTGCTGAAGCGCGTTCGCAACCACCAAGTTTTTCAATAGTTTCGTCAATTGGTAATGTCATCATGCAGCGCATGATAAAGGGTCTCGTGCAGATTTGCGTTTGTTGCAACGCCACCTTTTGCAATTGGTGTAAATCGTCCGCCCGATTCAGCAATGATTGGAAGCCATGGAGTGATATCCCAAGGGTGCAGAAGGGGTTCAACGACACAATCTATCCTGCCAGTACACAGTAATAGATAGCCATAACAATCACTCCACCCTCTTGTGGAACCAGCACATTCAAGTAGTTTTTTATATAGAGATTCGCTGCTCGTTTGCCTGTAATAGTCAAACGAAGTTGTACAAATCATCGCGTCTTGCAAGTCGTCTGTTTCAGACACTTTTGTTGGGGTGTTGTTGTACAAAGCTCCATTCCCAATAACGGCAGAAATACTTTCTCCAAGAGCCGGTAGCGACGCCATGCCGGCGATTGGTTTTTTGCGGTATTCAAGCCCGATGAGTGTACCGAAAAGGGGAACGCCTCTTGCAAAGGAAGCAGTGCCATCGATCGGATCAACAACCCAACGGTACTCGCTAGCACCTTGGACCTCGCTGCTTTCTTCACCAAGAAAACCATCGTCTGGAAAGAGCGATTCAATGCATTCACGAGCAATATTCTCAGCTTCAATATCAACATTTGTGACTTCAGACCCATCTAATTTGCGGGAAATTGCAATGTTTTGTGATAAATATTGGGTTAGCACGAACGCAGCAACTCGATCGGTCGTATCAAAAAGTGCTTTAATTCGCGATGAATGAGCATCCATTAGAAAAGAATTGTACTTGAGAGAAAGTCCTATAACTTACAAAACATCCATCACAAACCGCAAAACATCAGTCGTATCCGATGATACCGGTATTAAGTAGCTAGATTAACATTATCAGATATGGAAAGTACTGTAAATACGAGGTTTAGAATTCCAAGCCACGTTTTTAGTGGTACAGTAAGACACTTGCCTTGGTGGGCAGATTACAAAAAGTAACGAAGAGCATGATAAGAAGAATAGCCAATTTGAGACAAATCACCCAAGCAATCCTTGCGATTGCGGTGGCTTTGCCGTTGGCTGCTCAAGCAGACACTATTACAGTTCCTAAAGACGCGAATACAATCCAGGATGCAATAAACCTTGCTCAAGGTGACGATGTAGTGCTCGTATCACCGGGTCAGTACAACGAGGCAATCAATTTCAATGGTAAAGCGATTACCCTGAAGAGTATAGATGGGGCATCGGTCACAGTCCTTGATGGGTGGCAACTTGGTGATTCTGTTGTGAAATGTATCAGTGGCGAAGGTCCCAGCACAATTCTTGACGGTTTTACAATTACAGGTGGAACAGGAAATAAAGATATGTATAGCGAAGACGAAACAGTTGGTGGTGGATTGCTTTGTTTGCACTCTAGCCCAACTATTTTAAATTGTATATTTGTAAGCAATGAATCTACATATCAAGGCGGAGCTATTTTCAATGGTGACCGTAGCAACACCTCAATTCAAAATTGCAAGGTTCGTTCCAATACTTCCGAACGTGGTGGCGGGATTTACAATAGCCGCGGAAGACCAGTAATTAGCAATTCTGTTATTTCAGATAACGTTGCGAAATACGGTGGTGGCGCAATGTACAACTTCGGTTCAAATGTCCGTATCGTTTCCTGTAAATTCAAACACAACCGTGCTTCTTACAACGGCGGTGGAGTGTACGATTACGATAGCAACGGCCTTGTAACAAATTCAGTATTTACAGATAACGTTGCAATGTTTAATGGAAATGCAGTGTACCGTGGTTATCGTAGCGCAACCGTACTGGATGACAATTGCAGGTTTACAATGGTGCACGATACTGTTTCAGGTACAGGTGGATACATGGTTGCTCGTGGTAGACAATTTGGTGCATGTTGTATTGGCACAGGATGTTTGATTGTTGACGAAGACGCTTGCGTCAAGGCAGGCGGATCATGGCTTGGCGCAAACAGTTCGTGCGAAGATCAAATGCTGGTATGTCCAAAGCCAAATACTGGCGATGTGAATACTGACGGTGTTGTGGACATGCTCGACCTTGTACTTGTAATGACAAGTATGGATAACACTTCTAAGAACTAATCCAACTATAAATAAGATTTTTAAGTGCCGCAGAAGGAAGAGACTGCGGCATTTTTTTTGCACATGTCGGTGCGATTAAAATTGGAGATGGCGCACCCATTTCTGGAGTTCTTCCATGTGAACCTCGAACTCTTGAAGAATCTAGAGTGATGACATCAAGCAGAGTGTGACTCCCAAGTTTTTTCAAGAGTAGCTTCATGGCAATCCGGGCCTTGGAACCACGCCAGCCTTTCGCAAAAAAGAGTTCCCGCGGGTCGTATCCCGGTTTAGCGTGGATGTTGACAGTTGCTTGATAGTCAGGCGCTTTTCTTTCGTTAAGCCACCAGTCGTGAGAGAACCAACGATCACTCGTTGAAACAATAACAATGTCGCCGCACCGTTCGTGTGCAAGCTCTCCACGCGCTTCACCTACATACACAAACTCGATGCCATCTGTTTTTCGAAGTACCGATGCAATAGTGTTGATGTTGCTTTTTTCTTTTACATATAGGTGTGCAACTTGATGATCAGCAACTGCAAACGCATCACTTGCTCCAGCATCAAGATATTCTCTTCCTAGTTCCTCTCGTACTTCGAGCCAGTTATTTTGTCGGAGAATCTGATTGATAGCAACTGCTCCACTGACATCCTCAATTCCATATTCGCTAAGAATGCAAACTTGCGTACCTTGCTGTTGGAAGTGGTCAATGAGCCGACCGACTTCATGGTCTACCGCTTGTAATTCTTTAGCAATACATGGGTGTTTTGGGCCAAACTTTTGCAGTGGGTAATCGAGGTGGGGGAGGTACACGAGCGTGAGAGTCGGTTTGTAATTTTTGTCGACTTCGAGGGTTGCATCAACAATCCACCGCGTCGATTTGATGTTTGCCATCGGTCCCCAAAAGTTGAACAAAGGAAATTGCCCAAGTTTATCTTGCAAAGTTTTGCGTAACGATGAAGGCGATGTCCAAATGTCTGGAATCTTTCTTCCATTTGCGCAGTAGATTGGTCTTGGTGTTACGCTGATGTCGGCAGACGAATACATGTTGAACCACCAGAAGAGGTTTGCAACAGTGAATTCAGGAATTTCCTTGTGTAGAATGTCCCAAATTTTTTCTCCTTGGACCAAATCGTTGGATTGTCGCCAAAAATACGTTTCGTGAGTTTCTCTTTCATGCCAACCATTTGCGACGATTCCATGTTCAATAGGTGAAGTTCCTGTAATAATGGAAGATTGCACGGTACTTGTTACCGCCGGTAGAGGTGGAATTAAAGAAGTAAGAGAAGATTGTTTCATGTATTTATGAATATGAGGCATATTCTTGCCAATATGGGATTCAGTTAGTCCCACAACATTCAAAATTACTAATCGTCGTGCCATTACGTTCCTAATATTTTACGATGCGCAGCTACGGTGAGCGCAAAGCAAATGAGCGAAAATACCATGATGTGGTATTCGCCAACTGCCGCGATAAAAATACAATCAAGTAAAGCAAAACCAGATAGTAGCTTGTGCATGCCATGAACGGGTTGTTTTTCTTTAGAGCAAAAATTACTCCATGCCCAAAATATCCACGCTGTGAAAACAATAAATAATCCCCAAGTAATAGGGGATTGTATCCCACTGGTATACACAATAAATCCTGCTGGGAATAGAGTTAGCCAAACAGCGTAGGATGCCCTTGATTGCTGCTGGTTCTCAAAAGTCCCAACAAAAGTGAGGACAGCTGTGTAGAAAGCTAGAGCTCCAGAATACATCCATAGCAATGGGGAAAAATATTGTTCTGAAAACGAAGAAACGACAACAATGAAAACCATCCCACGACAAATAGCCATAAGCGGAACTGAAAACAGTGGGGCGTGGTGCAAGAAGGTATAAAGCAAAATAACAATACCCAGAGCAGTAGTAGTTAATCCACAAGTAACTGAAATTCCAAAAGCAATAAGTATGGAAATAACAAGCATGAAGAATCCAGCAGACCATGCTTGTGATACACGGATGATTCCCATTGGTATGGGTCTATCAGGTTTAGAAACTTCGTCCCGTTTTGCGTCAAAAGCATCGTTGAATACCATTCCTGAAAAATAGAGAAGAAGGAGGACGGCGATGATGAGAATCAGAGGAGTAAAAAGTTCTAATGGTGGGGTTGTAATTCGTTCTGACCACAACTCCGCATGGGCGTGAATAGTAATGGCAACTCCTACCATCGCGTTACTTACGATGGTTGGCGAATTGCTAATTCGTAGCATGTTGAGCCAACCACGTTGTTCACTCATCTGCTGATATTGCTTGTAGCCCATTCAAGTTCCTTTGTGATGGAATCGATACGTTTACCACTGCGTAAATCGAGCGGCATGACATCCCAAGTATACGTCTCAACTTCCCAGTTTGTCGCACCGGCTTCTCTTAATAACGGGATCGCACGTATTAAATCTTGTTGAGTGGTATTAAGTTCTCCGAAATGTTGCAGATGGATTGGAACGTGGAAATGAATTCGCCAAAGTCCCGTTGGATTCAGAAGTAGTTCTTCTGAAAGGTTTTCATAAAATTCAATATTGTTGTTACGGTGAATTGTTGTTTGATGCAGATACCGAGGTTCAATCATGCCCGAGAGCGCTCTTGTTTTGTTACTTGTATCGCCGGAAGTAAAATCAACTTCTATGGCGTTCGACAGTTGCACCTTGCCAATTTGCAACCCTGTGTTCTTGTAATGCAAAAGTATTTCTTCTATATCTTCGTGCATGACAGCGCCGTGGCACGTGTCGTGACACACTCTAAGGTAACGGCGAGTCCGTTCATCATCGCCAAAGTTAGTGTTAACAAAATTCGCTAATTCACTAGCAAGTTGCAGCCTGCACCCAGGCTCTGTTTCAATATCCAGATGTACGCAGATTCCCGTTTTGTCTTCAAGGTTTGCTAAAAAATCTATGCATGTTTGGAGCGAATCTGCAGCATCTTCATTACAAAAAGAATCGCGATTCCACCCTAAGGGAAGCGTTGAAATCCCAACATCTTTTCTTGAAGTAATTTGCGAAAATATCGTCGCGAGTCTTTTTGTATATGCAAGTCGTTCTTGATCACACCAGTTGGGTTTGTAAACACGATGTTGTACAACCTCAGAGTGAAAATCAGAGTAGGGGAATCCATTCATTGTGCTCACTTCAACGTTGCATTCCAAAAGTGTTTCTTTAAGTTGGAGTGTATCTGCCTCAAGAGTTGCTTGGTTTGAGAGCCACAAGCCTATTCCTGAGTTGTACCCTTTTTGATTACAAATCAATTTGTAGAAGTTCTCGATATTGGATAGTACCTCGTTGAAGGATGCCCCACTATGCACATTGGTGCAATACCCAAGCATGAGTTATACGGCGGAAAACTTACCGCTCTGCGATAAGAATGTTTGAGGGTTTTGGTAAGAGATGGTATTAATGAGCGACTGAGAGTGCCCTCGGCTTGCTAACTCGAGTTGACATTTTGGAACGGCAAGTGGATCACTTGGTCCCCAATCTCCTGCGGAGTTAATCCACAATCTGTCAGTACCGTGCATTTCAATAATGTCCGCTGCTCGCTGCGGTGTGCACTTGCTATCAGGGTACAACGTCATGCCAGCCCAAAAACCTCTATCTAGGACAGCTCGAACTGTGTGTTCTTCAACGTGATCTATCAATACACGGTTCGGGTCAAGTGAAGTGTTGTCGATGGCGTCCATTATCAGTTTTGTGCCTTTGAGTTTATCTTCAAGGTGAGGCGTATGGACAAGTACTAATTGATTAGTTTTTTCTGCAAGAGATAATTGTTCTTCTAGGATGAGCAATTCATTTTTACTATTTTTGTTTAAGCCAATCTCGCCAATTCCAAGGACGTTCTCGCATTTGAGAAATTCTGGAATTATTGAAATGACTTCACGAGCAAAACCAACATCTTCTGCTTCTTTGGGATTGATGCAGAGCCAGCAATGGTGGTTGATACCGTATTGTTGTGCACGTTTTGGTTCGGTGTCTGTAAGTTGCCTGAAATAATCATAGAACCCTTGCGCGCTACTTCTGTCAAATCCTGCCCAGAATGCAGGTTCAGTAATTGCTACACAGCCTGCTTGCGCCATTCGCTGGTAGTCGTCAGTGGTTCTTGAAACCATGTGAATGTGGGGGTCTATATATACCATTACATTGTCGGCGGAACTGCGCCGCTAGCTCCCTTGGTTCCAGCATTCTCGATAGGGGTTTCTGTTTGGTCGCTTAGTAACAAGAGAATACGTTCGGTTCGTCCAGCCTCAGTTGAAAGCAATTCTTGAATGCAAGCACGCATGGCTTCGATACGAAAGTCAGTTTCACCATCTCCATACCTATCAACCCTGTCAAGAAATGCAGCGATATCAAGGAGCTTCGCACGATGTTCTTGAAAATAGCGATCAACGATTTCTGTTTTGTTCATGGTGTTGTCAGGCATAGTAACCTGTGATTCTACATGAGTTCAGCGATTGCCTGTCGAACTATAGATGCATCAAGTTCGTGAATATCTACAGGTTCTTGCATGTCTTTCAACATGAGCAGTGTTAACCTGCCACCTAAGTGTTGCCTAAACTCTTCAATTCCAAGTAAAAGCTCGGGATTCGAAAGTTCTGTATGCATTGTTGGAAAACCGAGTTGCTTCAAGAGTGAAATGGTTCTACTTGCAATGTCTTCGTTAAGAGTTCCAAGTTTCACACTACAAAGGAGATCTATGGAAAGTCCAATTGCAACAGCATCACCATGTGACACTTCGTAATCAGTCAACTGCTCAAGTTTATGGGCTGACCAATGACCAAAATCAAGTGGACGAGACTCAAGCGTTTCAAATGGATCCCCCCCATTAGTAATATGCTGAAGATGGAGCAAGGCAGACTGCTTGAGAACAGACTCCATCGCTTTGATGTCTCGATTGTTTAGTGCATCAGCATTTGTTGTAATCTCATCAAAAAGATCGGAATCTTTAATGAGGGCAACTTTGATTGCTTCGCTTAGACCAGCTCGCCAGTGTTCATCAGGCAATGATTTCAACAGAGTAATATCATTTACAACTGCAAAGGGTGGATTAAACGTACCGATGAAGTTCTTCTTCCCAAAATGGTTGATTCCGTTTTTTACACCTACGCCGGAATCACCTTGTGAAAGTGAGGTGGATGGCATCCGGATAATTGGAACCCCACGGTGAGCAATAGATGCTGCAAATCCTACTGCATCCAACACTGCACCGCCTCCGATAGCGATGATGCAAGATTTTCTACAAATGGAGTACGTGTTTACCGCCTCTAAGATGAGGTCCACAGTATCAAAACTGTTTTTTGTTTTTTCTCCTCCAGCAACCACTAATGGTGAAGCACAAACTTGTTCTGTTCTTGAACACCAAGCATGTAATGAATCAATAAACGCTTGGTTAGATTCGGCAAGACCATCGTCTACCACCACAAGAATTTTAATAGGCAACAATTCTTTGCATAATGTATCGAGGACATCGTGTTTAGCAAATGGGTTTACAGAGAAACGGAGTCGGTGTGTCCACTGTATGGAAAATGGCGCATCCATGGAATCGTTATCAGTGTTCACTTGTTTACCGATTCTATTACGAGTTCATTAGTAGGTGACCAATCTTCATATACAGTTAGTTTAATTGTAAATGTATCCCACTCAGATGAAACCACACTCTTAGTCCATGAAGTTAATGGATATGTGTACAGGGTAACGCTGTGAAAATTAACACTGTTAGTTTGATACAAGTTTGCAGCCATCAAGCGTGAACATATTAGAAGAAAATAATCCTGAGGCGAAACATTGACCTTGTACAGTGATTGTGGAACCTCGACTTGCTAATCGACCTCCACCTATCTGGTCAGCAATTGAGTTGTCAAAGACACATACTATATGGGTATCATCTTGCTTGATTGTGATGGTATACAACCCATCTTCTGTAAGGGAGTACGCTATAACTTTGCCAGAAAGTTCTACTACTGAACCCGTGTACGTAGATGTAGTGTCAATTTCAGAAAAAGAAGAAGCGAGTTCTTTAACACTTGGACGTTCTACGTGAGATGGATTGACCTGTTGGACAATTTTAGAAGCTCGTTTATTCTGGGACGTATTGCCGGTTGAACTACATCCGGTAACGAGGCAAAGTGAAGCGATAAGTGCTAGATGTTGTAAATTCATAAATGGGTTCTCCTGCTACTGAGGATGATATCAATGCTAGGGAATTCCACCAAACAGGATGAAGGGTCTTTTTGGAGTATTCCGCACAGTCGGCTGCATAGGCGCCAAAGCCAAATACTACCTTTAGATGAATTGCATCTGTGCCGAGTGGAAAAGTCGGCACTTCTACAGGTGCTCTGGCAACGTAAGACAAGGTCAAAATCCGCCGATTTTCCTTCTAGCCACGATCTGCTAGCTAAATAGACCCATATTTTTTCGGGAAAAAGGCGTGTTTTAGCCCAAAAACACTGATTTTGTATTTTTTTCAAATATCGGTTCACAAACCAGTACCTATCAGCCTACGAGGTGCACCTGTTGAGATGTTCTCAACCATGAAATTCACCCTTCCCTCACTGGAGCTAGTAATGACAACCCTGCCACTGATGTTCGCCAAGACCGCGACATCCCTCATCGTTTCCTTTACCCCCTCTGTTACAACCAACGCTGACCTTAACAATGACGGTGTTGTAGACACAACAGACCTCATTGCACTTTCAAGCACAATGGGCGCTTCCTGCGAAGGTGAATGCCCGACCGATCTAAATCAAGATGGAATCGTTGATTCTGCGGACCTGATGGAACTTATGGGACAGTGGGGCGCAGTTCCTGGTTATGTGCCACAAGATGCCCCATCCACTGACGGTGACAGCAATACTCCTAGAGATCCAAATAGAGATATGAGCTGGCAGGGCAAAGCTCCTGTTCTTCTTGATGCAATTTACTTTGATCAATACACACGTCTATTTAGCCATGGTGGTTATGCTCGATGGAACAACGCAGAGCAATACAGCCAAGGCGAATTTACACAAGCATGGGCTCAAGAAAACAACGTAACGGTTCAACCAATGGTTTACGGTTCGGTTGATTGGGATCATGACAATACGTTAACAGAGGAAGACAAAGCAAACTTTATAATTTGGCTAGACGAATATGTTCCAGCTGATTACGACGGTCCTTTGTGCTTAGATCTTGAGGGACAGTATTGGGCTACACTTGATACAACCAATCAATCCGTTATGGACACTGTGTTGGACGTTTATATCGAGCAGTTGAAAGTTGCGCAATCACTTCGTCCAAACGCAAAAATCGGATTCTGGGGATTGCCAAAGAAGTCTCACACAGATTCTGCTTTCAACACAGCATCAATCGATCGCCTTCTCTCAGAATGCACCGCACTTTTTCCTGATGTATACGAATGGAATCCAGGTGGCAATGACTCAGCTCGTCTCCAACTACATGTTGAACGAGCAATCGAAATGGTTAATGGTGAAATCCCTGTGTACGCTCAAACTTCACCACGTTACAAAACAACCTCAACAGGTCCACGGTTAATCCACAATACTGCAGAATTCATGCGAGACCAAGTTCAAGCATCACTTGATGCTGTGTGGACTGATGCTGATGGTAAAGAGCATCGTGTACAAGGCGTTTCATTTTGGGATGCATACACATACGTTGCAACATACACTGAAGGTTGGTCTGAAATGTCAATGGACGAACGTAAAGCTGCATGGAATGAACTTGATTATATTCACATAGAGTTTCTTGAAGGCATGAAGTCAATGGTTGACGCAGCTGCAAGCACATTCACAACACAAACAACTGAAGCTCCTTCAATAAACAATGACGAATCTGGCCAAACAACTGAAGCTACTGATAACACAACTGAAGTAGCAATAACCAATCAAAAGTCAGTTTTGGTTCGTACAGTACGAACATTCAAAACAACTCCAGTATTGACAACTTCTCAGTACAAAAAGTCCACAAAATCTTACCGTTCAGCAAAACGAGCATGGACACAAGCGCGTCGGTCTTTTGCTTCGGCAACACGAAAGTATAGTAAAGGCACAAGTCAATATCAACGAGCATACGAAGCATATCAAACAGCTAAAAAAGAAATGCAACATGTATCTAAAGAACTTCGCCAAGGTCGAAATGAGTATCGAAATGCACGTGCAACTTTGAACCAAGCGAAAGAACAATGGAAATCAGCCGAGAAAGATTCGCCAAAAGCGGAAGAAGCTGAACAAGTAATGTTCGCATCTAAATAAGTTCCAACCCCTGGCAGGGCGGTAACCCAAAGGGGTCGGCTTCGTGCCGACCCTTTTTTATTATTGGTTCGAGCTCCTGTGGAGACGCTTTATTGCAGTTTTCTCATCTATTGCAGGGGAACACTCAAGGCCTATTGGATCAGTGTAGCCAAGTTTTTTTAATTCTTCGTATACACGTGGGTAGTAAATTTCTCCAGTACCGGGCTCGTGTCTTCCTGGGTGATCAGCAACTTGGATGTATCCAACTTGGTCAATGCCATCACGCAAGCGCCCACATAAATCACCCTCGCTAATTTGCATGTGGTACAAGTCCCAATTGATTTTAATCATTGGCGAATCAACTTCGCGGCAAATTCGAACGGCGTCTTCGCTTCCGTATAAACAATGCCCTTTGTGATCAACCCGAATGTTCATTGGTTCAAGGATAAGCATGATGCCCTGTTCTTCCACGATTGGCTTAACAAGTTTCAGAGCATCAATAATGTTTTGATGCATTTCTTCTTGCGTCATATTCGACTGGTCGTTACCACCAACAACGGTCATACGTTTACAGTTTAATTTTTTGGCAATCTCGCAACTTTTCTTTATTTCTTCAACAAACCTTGCATGATTTTTAGGGTTGTTCATGCCTGGAACAAATCCCCATGCGGTGAACTGTGCAACTTCAATATTTCTTTCATCACACACCTTTGCAATAGCATCAATATCTTTTCCTTGCCACGGCCAAAATTCAATGTGTTTGAAGCCAGCATCAGCGGCAGAATTGATGCGTTCAATGAAAGGCAGTTGCCTCCACCACATTTCAACATTTACGGCATAGTTTTCAGGGAACGTGTTTGGTTCTGAGTTTGATTGTGCGATGAACATTGCACCTGCGATACATAGGGTTTTAGTTATAAGCATGCACGAAGTGTACACGGCTCAGGCGGAAATAGTAATTCCAACAGGTTCAGGCGTGTTTTGTGCATTAGGTGGTCTTATCATCCAAGAACGCAGACCGTTTCTTTTAAGTGCAATCCACCATACCCAAAACGCAGTTGTGACATAAGGGATGACTGTCATTACTGTTGGAGAAATCGTGTCTGACAAATCAATAAGCATCCCGTTTCCATCAAATTGGCTGAAGCCAAGCAACCAAGGGATTCGGTACCAGTAATAACAGGAAATTGCTGCAGCAGCAAAGAAGCGGTCTATCACCTTGCGTTTTTGTAACGGAACCGAAATGAATAACGCATAGAGTGCTAGTGTTGCAACGCCGCAAATGATAGGAATAGTATATGTGTTAACTATGTTTGCAAGACCTTCTGAGAGCGTTGCATAGTCTTGCACTTGGAACCATCCCCAAACATATCCGGGGAATGCTCCGATGAGCCCGAATGTTGCTGCTCGTCTTGCCCAAACCTTTCCTCCAAGATGTGGACTTGCAGAAGGAGTCGAATCGGGACAACCGGTAACACATTTGCTGCATTCACTACAGTGTGAGTTACCAACTGTTGCGATTGGTTTCTGTCCGTATAACTTTTCAACCTGATGTACTGGGCATAAACTGGCGCACCATCCACTCTTGCCATCGTAAATAGACGCAAGCACAATTGCGATGATAGTTGAAACGATGAGGAAGACACCTGTTGCGGGTCCATTCAAATCAAAATATGTGTGTCTAAGAGGAATGATCAGAAAGAGCAACACAACGCTTGCAAGAATGAGCCAGCCATGTGTTTTGACAGGCATTTTTCTTTTTTTGGAAATGCCCAAATGCCTTGGCAGTTGAGACATGGCAGCGGTGGGGCAGATATTTCGCCAAACACCTGGAAGCAGCGCGACTAAAGCAGGTGCAACTGGAATCAAAACATCCCAAAATGCATGTAGTCCGATTTCTGGCTTTACAAATAACAAAACGACCATAACAAGGCAAATGGTCCAGACGGTTGCTTGAAGAACAAACCAAAGTTTTGAAGAGGAATTAGTAATCGCCATAAAAAAGGACTCCGATATCTATTTTAGTAGAATGTCGGACGTCCCTTGAAGTTTTCTATTGCAGAAAAACGTATTTAGCAGGGGCCCCAAGCGCCAACAATAGCCAAAAGATCGGAAACATCGACAATACCAGAACCGTCAACATCACCATCGCCACTTCCGCCCCAGTTACCGATTGCAGCAAGAATATCACTTACGTTTACATTGCCATCGCCATTGGTATCTTCTGGACATTCAATGATGATTGGTGTTATATCCATGTACCCATTCATGTAGATTCGGTCAATGTCAACGTTTTGCCAACCAAATGGCCATCCAGTATCAACCATTACGTCACCAAGAAAAACCTCTGTGACGTTGAATTGCCCAAACCCCTTACCATTTATTTGCATAAAGATATTTGCAGCAACATCTATTTCAGTATCACCATCAGCATCTGCTTCTAGTGCTTCATCCATCATAACAATTGGAGTGGGTCCATTAACAAGACCGGTGCCAAAAAGAAATTCTGGATCAATTTGACTCGTTACATCTTCAGGTCCAATGATTTGTCCCAAGAAAACAATGTCAACACCAACGTAGGTAATTTCGTAAGTAAATTCATATTGATCGGCACTTGGATCAACAGATGTAGAACTAGTCCAATAGACATTGTTGCCATTTGTGTTTTCGCTGAATTCCCAGTGGACATTTTGCGCTGAAGCGACGGATGTAATTGCGAGTAAAACCATTCCAGTAAATTTCATTTATTTGTCCTCTTATTAATATCTTAATTATCACTATACAATAAGGTAATGCAAGCATATTTATAAGAGTTTAGTTATATTGAAATATATGAAGTTAAAATACCCACTCATAGTATTAATTTCCTGCTTTTTAATTGCCTCAAGTGGGTGTGTTGATTCAACAAAGACGCAGTCTCTAAATCGTGTTGCGATTGTTGGAGCGAGTGTAACTGCTGGATTTGGCGTAAAAACACCTCCTATAGATGGTGATGTGGGGGCATATAGAATCACAATGAAACATATTTGGGAGGGAATGATTGATTGCGATCACGACGATGTGGGCTACTTTGGCGAAATGACATTTTTTGGTAATCCGAAAGCAGCCGGTAAGGAAAGTATAGACAAAACGATTGCGTACAATCCTACACTTGTCATTGGCATTGATTTTTTGTTTTGGTTTGGATATGGAACTCCAAAAAAGGATGTTGACCCAGAAGTTAACAGGATTGAAAAATTACAATACGCATTTGAGTTATTAGATTCGTTAGATGCACAAATTATTGTTGGCGACCTTCCAGATGTACATGGGGCAATTGGGAAAATGCTTCGGTCTAATCAGGTTCCAAGTGTAGATACACTAAATAAACTAAACACTATGATTTATGCATGGGCAAAAGATCGCCCAAATATTACTGTTGTTAGTGTTAGTGACCTTGCCGCCAATCTAATGAACGATGAAGAAATTACATATCTGGGCTACACGTGGCCAGCAGGAAGCCAAGAAGAGTTATTGCAAAAGGACATGCTGCATACAACACTCGAGGGAACCATTGCTGCAAGTTTAATGCTTGCAGAAAAAATACAAACTCAGTGTTTGGAAACTGACCCGAACGTAATTAAGAATCGTGCATTAGAGCGTGCTCGAGAAGAAAAAATTACTAGTCTCTTTTAGGCTCAAGTAATCGGGGTTCGATATCGATTGGCTCGGTTGATGGAAGTTCTTTTCCTCCGGTAGATTGTAATTCGCTCAGGCGCTTGGCTCCAGGTTCAAGACGGCTCGTAAACGAACCAACAGCGCTGTTGTATGACTCGGTTGCTTGATGAAGG
>JABHWX010000085.1 GCA_018657585.1 Phycisphaerae bacterium | reverse complement strand
CTTCAAGTAAACCACTAGCCTGTTCAGTGTAGGAGTCAAGCATGTCATCCCAAGTCGCCTGTCCTAATGAGATTAGTTTCGTGCCCGGCCCCATGGATCCCAATACAAATCTTTGCCCTTCTGCTGCATCACAAGCCGCACGTGCAATTTTCGCCGATGCAACGTTTAGTTCATATGCCCAAGTTGCTGCTTCTTCATCGAACTCAGAAAGAACTAACCGATTAGCTCCAAAAGTGTTTGTCTCAACTGCATCAACTCCTACTTCAAGAAAGGAATCGTGAATTGCCCGAACAATATCCGGTCGACTTTTTGTAAGAATATCCGTGCAGTTTTCTCGATTCAAGTAATCCTTGATTGGATCTGTATCCATCGCTTGCACTGCAGCACCCATACCGCCATCTAGTACAAAAACGCCTGATCGAATAACTGTATCAATGCTCTCTGCCATACGATGTGAAGAGTACTCGACAAGGTAGTCAACTTCAACCGTTTATCCGGATAAATGGATAAAGGGTTTTTTTGGCAGTAAAGACCGAAAAGAGCTACGATAGTATTGTGAGACTGCATACTCTATTGCCCCTAATCATTGGAACGTTCCTTGGCTTCATGGCTCAGAATCAAGCCAGAGGTGTAGAACCCACCCCGCCCTCCACAGAACAGACTACTGAAAATATTCTCGCACTTGCAGTGCAATCAATTGGTGGGCGAAAGGAACTGAATAAAATTAATTCGTTCCAACTTCATGGCGTCATCCGATTACCTGACGGTAAACCTGCCGTCGAAGTTGACCTTGCCACAAAACGAGGTGGTAAAGTTCTTGGAATACTTACATACATTGGGGTCGGGCAGTCAAGGTTTGGATCAGACGGCACTACTGCTTGGGAACAAAAACTTGATGAAAATAATGAAGCTATTTGGGAACTCATTAATGATGCAGCTCTCTCCCGAAAAGTTCAACAAACAAACTGGCTCGAATGGTTCACAATGTTACCAAATCAAATTAATTCCAGTGAGTTCGTCGGCGAAGGAGAGTTCGATGGGGAAGATTGCTGGAGAATCCTTGTAAAAAATGAAAACGAGAATGAGCAAATTGCTTTCTTTTCAAAAACGACACACCGCCCTCGTGGAAGAAGAACTGTCGAACGAACAACTGGGGGAGATGTCATCCTCGATGTCTACTTCCGTAATTGGGAGCACGATGGAAAATTACTGCTATTCCATGAAATCGTTTTTAGCAGAGATGACCACAATTCCGTCACGTTAAAACTTGATTCGATTGTCTTGGATAAAGCAAAAGATGAACTCTTTGTTCTCCCAGATCAAATTATTAAACTGCGGGACACCAAGTGACAACTGCAATTGAATTAGTAGGCGTCTCTAAGTCCTATGGATCTACGAAAGCTGTACACCAATTGGACTTGCACATTCCGAAAGGATCCATGTGTGGGTTCCTTGGCCCCAATGGCGCAGGCAAAAGTACAACCATAAGGATGATTATGTCTATCATCCACGGAGACGTTGGGGAGATTCAAGTTCTTGGAACCACAGCACTTGCGGCAAAAGATCGTATCGGATATTTACCCGAAGAACGCGGCGTATACCGAAAAATGAAGGTGCTTAAATTCATCGAATACATTGCAAACCTCAAAGGCATGCGTGGACATTCTCTCCGTATAAAAATTCAAGAATGGCTAGAACGAATCGAATTACCTGACGTCCAAAATAAAAAGTGCGAAGAACTCAGTAAAGGAATGCAACAAAAAGTTCAATTTCTTGCCGCGATTATTCATAATCCAGAACTTATTATTCTAGATGAACCGTTTTCAGGTCTTGACCCTGTAAATGCTAAAGTCATTGGCTCAGTAATTCAAGAGTTACATGAAGAAGGCAAAAGTATCCTTTTCTCCACGCACGTATTGCACCAAGCTGAACAGATTTGCGATCGGATTGTCATGATTGACAGAGGAGTTAAGGTACTCGATGGCTCCCTTGCCTCAATTCAAGAACAATTCAACCCACGTTTATTAAAAGTGATACCACTTGATGCGGAAGTTAGTTTTGATTCCATTGCTGGAGTTGCAACAACAACCAAAAATAAAAACGGCTCTGAAGTTGACTTGCGAATTGAAGAACATGCAAACCCTGTAGAAGTATTACAACGGGTCGTAGCACATACACCTGTTATTTCTGCACAAATAGCCAGACCAACCCTAGACGAGATATTTATTGAACAAGTAGCACGAAGCAAGGGCGCAGAAGCCGCAGAAACTGTACGCTCGGAGTTGCATCATGCATAAGACACTTACAGTTGCGTGGCGAGAGTTTCGACATACAGCAATGACGAAGGCTTTTTTGTTTGGCGCAATTGTCATGCCGATTCTTATGATGGGGCTTTTTATTGTTGTTGTCCCGCTCATGACAGACTCGAATAGCACCCCGCTTGAAGGAACCATAGTTGTTATTGCCGAGGATGATGTAGTTGAAGAACTCAGGATTCACATTAATAAAGGCAACGCTGCACTCAAAGAAATTACCGATAAGTTGCCAGAAGTAATAATAAACGACCCACTAGCCGGCGCCCTTCTTTCCAACAATCCAGAAATCAACGTCACAATCATTCCAATAAACAATAGTGACATCGACTCTATAAAAGACCAAGTTAGAAACGGTGAATACTCTGGTTTAATCGTTGTCCCTGACGCAACAGTTCATTCTGACGGAAGCAATCAAGGCATTGATATTTTTATCCCGAGCAATTTCTCCCCAAATCACACGGATATCTTGACCTCGGCAACTGCACGTGCAGTTGTTGACACGAGATTAAAAAGACTTTCGCACAATCCTGATTCGATTCGCCAATTGCTCCGAAGACCCCACACTACTGCTACTCGCTTATCCGACGACGGTGCAGAAGTGAAGGACAACGAAATTGCACGACGCATTATTCCTCTGGCATTTATGATGCTTCTGTGGATTGCCACTTTCACTAGTGGGCAATATTTATTAACGACGACCATTGAAGAAAAAAGTAACAAGGTCATGGAAGTCTTACTTAGTGCTGTCAGCCCAATGCAATTGCTAGGCGGAAAAATAGTTGGACAAGCTGGCGTGAGCGCAGTAATACTTCTGATGTATGGCTCTGCCGTTATGGCGGGGCTTGTTGCTTTTGCACTTGTTGATCTTGTGCCAATGCTTCACCTTGTACTATTCGCTATTTTCTTTATCATTGCTTACTTTATGGTCGCAACTATTATGGCTGCGGTAGGAAGTGCAGTCAGTGAATTGCGGGATGCGCAATCTCTCATGGGGCCAATAATGCTCATCCTCATCATACCAATGGCGCTCTGGCCAATTCTTGCCGAACACCCAAATGGCATGATTGCAACCATTACAAGTTTCACCCCTCCTCTTCTGCCCTTTGTCATGATTCTTCGAGTAACGGCATCAACTGAACCCGTCGCGATGTGGCAAGTTGTACTCTCAATAGGAATTGGAATCATATCGGTAGTAGCAATGATCTGGATGTGTGCAAGAATCTTTCGAATAGGGGTCCTCATGCAAGGCAAACCTCCAAGTATTCT
>JABHWX010000084.1 GCA_018657585.1 Phycisphaerae bacterium | reverse complement strand
TCAAATTCTTCCACTTCGACATTTTCAATTGAACGCATGTCCCCATTCATAATTGCGGAAATATCAAAACCGTCCGGATCACTTAGCCATCGATCAAGCAATCCAATTGTTTGAGCATTTTTCGGAGAGATTGCAAGAGCCCAAGCCACGGGAGTATGCCATTTCGTTAAAGATACGAGTGCTTCTTCAGAAGCCTCTTTATCAGACTGAAATGAGTTTATTCGGTTTTCAAGATTTATAAGCCTATCATCTTTATCCGAAACTTTTTGAATTATTTCAAATTTGTTTTTTGTATCCGCTATGCCTTCATCAAATCTTTCAATGTCTACTTGCTGTTGGAGGACAAATCGGTTAAGGACAGCCTCTGAAGTTTGCACAGTCCATAGCATCATCCAGAATAGCCCAGTGAGAAGAAGCGCTGTAATTCCAGAGCGAGTTACGATGCCCACTAGGACACACACAGCAAAAAGGTAACTGAAGAATGTTGCGACAATGGGAACAGCGGCAAAAATCATCGGGTTCCACTCGCCGATTCGCAACCCTACGCAGAGGAAAATTCCTAAACAGAAAATAGAAACTTGCAAAATTACAAAGAGCAAACTAACAAGATACTTTGAGAAAAATAACTTTAAACGTCCAATAGGCTTTGAGATAGTGAGTTCAATCGAACCGCTGTGTACAAACTCGGGAAAAATGGAACATGTAGAAATAAGCGCAAGAACGGCTGCAATCCAAGCGAGCCATACTTTTACAAGAAAGCCTGAGAAGATACCGATGTAAAGCCCTCGAGCCCACGGGCTTCCTGCTTTTATGAACTCTGATTCGATTTCAGTCAAACCAAATCCAAGTGAAACTCCCTCTTCAGTGAAACCAACTGAGCCAAACCCAATTACAACAAGAACAGAGATGCCAACAGTAACCCAGAAAAGTTTTGCGGCGCTCAACTGCCGGTACGCATCTATTAATAGTGCTCGAAACTGCATTATTTGAGTGCCCCCGGTGCATCTTTGTGGTCAACAGCGCGCATAAACAGATCCTCTAAATTTTCGCGAACTGGTTTCACCGAGATAATTGTGAGTTGCTCCTCTCGCAATTTGTCAAGTACAGGCTGAATTTTGTCAGGATTATCACTTTGAACAACCATCATGTTGCCACGAATTTCATCGCAAGAATCTTTTGCCCATTGCGGAAGCGTTTGCTTCACTACAATTTCGTACCTTCGCGAATCTTTTGTGAGCGAGTCAATGGTGCCTTGCATAGTGACTTCACCTTTGACCATTATCGCAACACGGTCACATACCATCTCAAGTTCGCTGAGTAAGTGGCTGTTTAAAAATACCGCTCGTCCTTCTTCCCGAAGTTCAGCGAGCAAGTCGCGGATTTCTCTCCTGCCGACGGGGTCGACTCCATCTGTTGGTTCATCAAGCACCAATAACTTCGGGTCATTCATAAGTGCTTGCGCGATGCCAAGACGTTGCAGCATGCCTTTTGAGTATGTGCTTACTTTTTTATGCTCCCATCCAGAGAGACCAAGACGTGTGAGAAGGGATGAAGCACGTTGCTGTCGATCTGTTCGTTTTACTTTTGAGAGAGCGCCGTAGTGGTCTAAGACCTGTTTTCCTGTGAGGTAGTATGGGAATCTATGGTGCTCTGGAAGATACCCTACATCTTGAAGAGTACTTCTGTGCCCAATAGGCTTCCCGAGCATTGTGCCAGACACGTTTGAGGCATGGATGACAGTCATCAATATTTTGACAAGGGTAGATTTTCCCGCTCCATTTGGACCGAGCAAACCAAAAATTTCCCCATCCATGACGTCTATGGAAACTCCACGGAGGGCATGAATTTTGCCTCGGTACACTTTATGAACATCTTTAATTTGTATCACTGCCACGAACAGAGTGTACCATTCTCACTATGGCTTATCCGTGCCTTCAAACTTTTTTGCGTCACTTGGAACAGGTGGGAGAATTACGCAGGATTTCCGAAGACATTTCTCCAATTCTTGAGGTCACGAAACTCGCCCAAATAGAATCTGCCGCACAATCCCCAAACCAAAGTGAAACAGCAGGGCAATTTGACCTAGGTCGCGATCATAAAGGCGGGCAAGCACTCTTTCTTGAAAATGTAACGGGGTGCGATTTCCCCCTTGCCATCAATGTGTTTGGCTCCTACTACCGAATGGAACAAGCGCTTGGCGGAAAAGGGTTCGACGAAATTGCGGGCAAAATATCTGAATTGACAAACGCTTCGCCCCCATCAGGAATTTCTGAGTTACTCAAGATGGCAAAACAATTTAAGCCCCTCTTGAATTTGAAACCAAAGCGGATAAAAGGGAAGGCGTCCTGTCAAGAAGTAGTAAATCTAACTGAGCATGGCGAAGTAAATCTGAAACGTATTCCTATTATTAAATGCTGGCCGTATGATGGCGATCCCCGAAAAGTTGGATACGATTTGTCTCCAGAAGATTCAGGTACTGCTGAGGGTGAAGGGCGTTTTATTACATTCGCTGGGATGCACACCATTCATGCAGACGACCGGAACGAAGCAAAACCAAAGTCGCATAATATTGGCATGTACCGCTCTCAGTTGATTGGCGAAACTCGTCTCGCAATGCATTGGCACATTCATCACGATGGTGCAGTGCATTGGCGTTCATGGAAAGAACTTGGTGACCCAATGCCAATTGCCATTTGTTTTGGCGGTGAAACAGTGTTGCCGTATGCTGCGACGTGTCCTTTGCCACCTGGCATGAGTGAACTTCTCATGGCTGGGTATCTCCAAGGAAAAGGAATTGAACTTGTGAAAGCAAAAACAGTTCCGCTTTGGGTTCCTGCAAATAGTGAGATTGTTATCGAGGGATATGTGAATACCGATTGTGGTTTTTGTGGGTGGGATCCCTCAGAGGATCAACCCCTCGGTGAAGGTGCTGTATTTGAAGGACCATTCGGAGATCATACGGGTTTCTATTCCATGCCAGATAGATATCCAATTGTCAATGTGACTGCTGTTACACATAGAACGAACGCAGTATTTCCTGCAACAGTTGTTGGGCCACCCCCGCAGGAGGATTACTATCTTGGTAAAGCAACAGAGAGGATTATGCTTCCCCTCTTAAAAGTATTGATGCCAGATATTTTGGATTACCATCTCCCAATGTTTGGCACGTTCCACAATTGCGTGTTTGTCAAAATTAAGCCGTCGTACGCTGAACACGCCCGAAAAGTGATGCATGGTATTTGGGGTGCAGGACAACTTGCTTGGACAAAATTGATTGTGGTCGTGAATGAAAGTGTTGATGTTCATAATGAACGAGAAGTGTTCGAGATGATGAGCGGGATTGATATTCATAACGATATTGAAGTTGTACGTGGCGCGTTAGATATTCTTGATCACGCAGCACCCGAAATTGGCGCTGGTGGAAAGTTAGGCATTGACGCAACGAATGCATCACCAAAAGAAGGCGCAATAAAAATTATTACGGTGAATAAACAACATGGTGGTGAGGGCAAAACCGCGCTTGAAGCTGCGACCCAGAACAATCCAAGTGCTTCACTCATTTTTGCAGTGGACGATGGAATAAACACAGAAAAACTTAGCGATGTGTTTTTTAATTTCTCAGCATGTTTTGATCCGTCAAGAGATATGCATTACTTTGAAGATAGCATCGGATTCGATGGCACGAGAAAACAACATGGCGATGAGCGAAACGGTAAAGCGGTTAGACCATGGCCACCAAAATTAGTCTTGAACGATGGCGATTGAGTCTGGCTTTAAGAACAAATAGTACAACTGACCTTCTGCATACTGTCCACCAGCTTTGATTCCAGCAGTTGGGCCAACTCCCATGAAAAGGTCAGCTCGTCCGGGTGCGCGGATTGCCCCGCCTGTGTCTTGGTCAATCATAAATTGTGTAAACGAGTGCTTCTCTCCAGTCAGGGAGCGGGTAGTAGTGTCAACGAGCACGACCCCGCCACGGGGAAAGATTTTTTTATCTGTTGCAATCGATCGTTCAGCAGTTACGGGGACACCTAGCGATCCTGCTGGCCAATTTACTCCGTCGTATTCTTTAAAAAATACATACGAAGCATTGTTTGCAATTAAATCGTTTACTTGTTTTGGATTTTGGTCGTAGAGTTTTCGAATTGCACGAAGACTTAGTTTTTCTGGTGGGAGTAGCCCGGCTTTAAGAACAGAGTGTCCAAGCCCAGTATATGGTTGGTCAGTTTTTCCAGCGTACCCAATGTACATTAGTTCGCCATCGTCCATTCTCAAACGAGCTGAACCGTTAACTTGAATTGTATATGCATCAAGAGTATCTTTGACGTAAACAAGTTCTGATCCTTCAAAGGCACCTGCTTTTTCAAGTTCCCTTCTTCCGGGCCATGGCTCAATCTTTCCATTAGTATTCTTGCGACCGAGAGGTGTGCCAGATGCTGGGTCTGTGATCAAGTCTGGTGGTCTGTTGTAGAGTGGGGCGTTGAAGGACGTGTTGGGAGTTTTTGATGCATGAAAATCTGGAGAGTAGTACCCTGTGAAAAGTACTGTTCCATTTCCATCGTATCCAACAGATCGATACACGTCGAAGTTTTCTTCTACCGTTGCGAGGAATTCTTCTTTGGAGTCAGAGTTTACTAATGTTTGCCGTAACACAATGACAGAGTTTTTCGCTTGTTCGTGTGTTACCCCTTCAATCGGAAACCATTGCCTGCTTGAAGGTGCGTTAAACCACTTGATACTATTATCAATAGAATCACGCAAAAAGAGATCCCGAGATTCCCACGCAGAGCCAACATCAGGCCAATTTTGTATTGAGACCCGTTCAAGAGCTTTCGTTCCTGGGGCAAGGGGCTTTGTGTAGTTTGGGGTGTCTGGTTTTTCAGAAGTTACAGCCTGTTTGGTTTGGCATGCTGTGGTCCCAAAAACCAGAGTTAAAATGGCAATTGAAAGTGTTTTCATCTGTTTTATACATCGGTCAGTCATGTGATTTATGCCAAATAGAGGATATATAAATAACCTATGTATGGTAGAATGACAACCCTGCGGATTGCAGTCAAGGAATATACCCATGACAAGTACAATTTTTGAATCAACTTTAAACACCTCCTTTATCGCATTAATCGGTCCATTTGGCTGGATTGAAGTTACAGCGCTGCTCATTATTGGAGTTTTAGTGTTTGGGAAACGACTTCCAGAAGTGGGTAGAAACTTTGGCAAATCTATCGTTGAATTCAAAAAGGGCATCAAAGGTATCGGTGATGATATTGACAGCGAGGAAAAGAAATCGAATGCTGATACCGAAGCAGTAGAGCAAAAGACCGCTGATTTGCCTCCTGCAAAAGTAACGCCCGATCCCACTAAAGAGGTCGAAGAGGTCGATTCTCATCTCGATGATTAATCAGGTCGCTGGCGCTTTCTCGAGGTGGACGTAGAGTCGTTTCCAAGGTTCATCGCCAACGATTCGCCATTTGTGCCCGCGACCCTCGAGATCTTCTGCTAGAAAAATATCGCCCGGTTTAACAATCAGAATTTCACCATTGCCAAAAGTGAATTCGATGGTGCCAGCAAGGGTAACGACGTATTGTTTGCGAGGGGCCGGATGCCAATCGTAGACCCCACCAGGCTTGGTTTCTGCGACACGTACGCTGTGGCACTCAATATTGTCGCTCACAGATGTCCCGTGACCGTGGTCTTTAGTCCCAATAGACCATGTTTCTACTTTTGATATCTGCTCATCATCTGTACAAAAATGCGGAAAATCAATGCTCATACTGATTATTTGTCAGCAAGTGCATTGGCGATTTGCCAGAGTGATGTTGCCATGCATGTCAAAATCAGGATATGCAAAACGGCGTACAAACATTTAAATGGGAATTTTCTCGCTGGACAACAACTTTTTTCATTTTCGGACATATTATTAAACTCCTATTTGAGGTATCGGTCAAACGGCTATCACTTGGTAAATATAAGGAACAGCCTCAATTAAAGTTATTGAAAAAATGCTTGTCTGATACCCAATAACTTTACAGTATGCGGCGATATGCGTTGTACATGATGGTTATTGGATTGGTCGGCGGTATCTTCTTTTGGTCCTGCCTGCGATGCATTGATATTGTTCGCGATGCCTTTGCTGCTGGAGATTTCATGGGCTGGGCGACCTTGACATGCATAGGTTTGATCATTGCAGGTTTTAGTTATCTTTGTTTCGTTGAATTGGCGGGTTATTATTCAATTCGCCGAGTTGATCAACTTGCCGGAGCGTTTGCAACGAACGACATTGAACGAACACGGCGGCTGACAACACAGTGGCTACGATCTGTGCAGGTAGAAGACATCGCAAAAGTACAACAAGCAGAAACAGTAGATGCAATTCGAGAACAGGTATCTTTGCAACTAACTGTGCTCGATGCAAAGGTAGACAAAATAATTGCAAAGGAATCGGTATTAATTGCAGCATTCGTAGGTATCTCGCCGTGGCCTATGATTGATGGAGCAATCGTTGCATGGCGGCAACTTCGCATGATGCGAAGCGTTGCATCAAATTATGGTGTTCGTCCAAGTACGGTTGGAACAATGCGATTGCTCCGCCGAGTTTTAATTTCAGTTGTTCTCGCCGATGTTTCAGAACATGCAACACAGTGGATTGCGTCGAAGGTTCCTTCAATGGGCGGCTTGATTCCAGCTGCTGGGCAGTCACTTGCTGTACTGGTTCTAACCTCACGAGTAGGCAAAGCGTGTAAGGTGGCATGTCGCCCTTTGGACAAGATTGCAAAGCCAGAGCGTGCCACGGTATTCTCTAGGACAATAGGATTCTTCTCTAAAAAAAGAACCGCAGCGAAGGAGAAGAGTTCTCGCTGCGGTTCAACTACCACCCACACCCCAGAAGATAAGTCCCCCAGATTCCCCGTTAATTCCCAGAAACTCCCAATTACTCCCTCGAAGTATGGAGCCAAATATCCCGTAGGGCTCGATGAAAGCGTGGGTTAATCCGCTCCACACTACTACATGCGTTAAAAAAAGAGCGAGTGACAACAAATATAGAATTTATTTCATAAATCTCTTTTTCCCTGCCCAGAACGATGGGTGATACGATGTACGAATGCTACAGACAATACTCCTAACATCGTTGTTATTGAGCCCTAGTGGCACATTTGTACACCAAATTGACGGATTCCTTGAGCCCTCGCACGCAATTTGGCTTCCTGATGGAAATATTGCTGTTGCGGACCGAATGGCGGATGAAATTGTGATTATCACCCCGACTGGCGAGCGTGTGCGAAGTATTGAAGTTGAAAATCCGATGGAATTGGTCATTGATGAACAAGGGGTACCAATTGCTGGAACCGCGGATAGACCAAACTGGGAGACAGAAGATGTAGTGATTGCTGGTGTTCCTTTCAAAACCTCGGAAGGTTGGATAATTCCAGATATCTATGGTCACGCTATACATCAGTACAATCTTGATGGGAATTGGATTGGCAAGTGGGGTGTACATGCACTTCTTCCACATGAAGGCGAGGGCAAACTGCATTATCCCAACGCGGTCTCTGTTTCTCCAGATGGAAAACAAATCATCGTATGTGAAGGTTTTGAGGGGCGTTTGCAACTGTTTGATCTCGGCGAAGGGGAGCCAGAAAGTGCTCCGTTGATTGCAAACATTGCCCACTTTGGAAAACAAGTTGATTCGTACAAAGACCTTATTCTTATAGCTGAGCCAGAACTAGGAGATGTGTATTTGTTTAGAACTGGATTGGATGTCCCAATTCCACTAACTCGATTTGGCGGGGAAGGGAATGCGCCACACCAATTCAAGTGGATCAACGGGCTTTGGATTGGTGATGGTGAAATAAAGGTTGTTGGTGATGGCAATTTAAAAACATTTGTGTACGAACATGATTCAGAAAGTCCATTAAAACAAATTCCTGGCATGGTGAAGTTCCAAAAATCACAAAGTCACGATGGTTTAAGCGGTCCAATGGACGGCGATAGTGTCATACCAAGCGCAGCAGATATTGCCGTATCAAATGATGGCGAAATGATTTGGGCAGTCGATGCAATTTCAGAAACAGTTACGTTATCAACTATTCCTGATGTTGAAGTTGTAAAAACAATTGACGGATTTATAGAACCGCAGGGTATTGAGATAGAAGCAGATGGAAACATTCTCGTTTCTGATATTGGTGCTTCGCTCATCAAGCGGTTTTCTCCAGATGGCGAATTGCTTCTTACATTTGGTGAAAAGGGTTATGCGCCGCACCAGATGTACAAGCCGGCCGGCATAACGGTGCTTGATGACGGTACTATCGTAGTTGTTGATTGGGGCAACCATAGGGCGCAACTGTACAGCCCAGATGGAAAGTGGCAAGCGACGTTTGGTCGAGGTCGAAGTTGGACACGTAAAAAAAATCCGCCCCCACATACCGTGATTAGTAATGCGGGGAATTGGAAGGTTACGTTTAATCCAGCACCAGAAGAAATGCCACTTAATGAAGTATTTGAACTTACAACTCGCGTTGAGGGAAAAGGTGACATCAACTCGCTGCGCGTGGATGCTGCGATGCCAGCGCATGGTCATGGCATGATGACTGATCCGGTAACAACGTTGCAACTAGATGGAAGTTATAAAACAACTGGAATGCTTCTTAGTATGCCTGGGAAGTGGGAACTGTATTTTGACATCGACGATGGCGAAACTATCGAACGCGCGCAGGATGAAGTTACTCTGGCGCCTTGAGAAGTTTCTCATCTGGTAATGGTGCAGTTAGGGATTCCAAAAATGCAACTAGATCAGTTTTTTGTTGCTCGTTAAGGTTTAATGGTTCTAAAATAGTTTCTCGGTGGTGGTCGGCACTGACAAAGTTCTCTAGTGTTGAATAATGTTCTAATACGTCACTAAGTGTTGCAAGTTGTCCCGCGTGCATATACGGCGCAGTCTTCGCGACATTTCGCAAACTCGGTGTTCTAAACGAACCCCAGTCCTCGCGGCGTTTTGCTATGTGCTTGGAAATAGTTGCCCGCATTCCGTTCGGGTTGTCGCTGTGTATTCCTCCCGAAGTGAATTGTGCGATTTTAAGTTTGTCTATGGCGCCGGCACGACCAGCATCTTTCAATGCGCCACCATCAAGCGGACCAACTCCAACAGAATGAAATGCGCCATCGGTTATCCAAGGCCCAAAATGACATCGCAGACAGCCGCCATCGCCTATGAAATATTTAAGACCTCTTTGCGACGAAGCAGGGATTGCATTTTTATCGCCCGCAACAAAATCGTCGAATGGAGCGTGCGAAGAGTCTAGTTTAGTAATGTAAGCAGCGAGCGATTTTGCAACGTTTGATGCAATCGTATCGATATCACTTTCATCCATATTGCCAAATGTTTTTATCCAAAGTGGTCCGAGCGTCGAATCAATCTCGATAATCTCTGCAATCTCTTTGCGTGGAATATTCATCTCGGCGGGATGTTCCATCGTTTGAATGGGTTGTCCCCATAACGTATCTGTTCGACCATCCCAAAAGAACCATCTTTGATGTGCTGCATTTAAGACAGTGGGGGAGTTACGAGTTGTTTGCCCAGTGCCAACTGCAATTTGTTTACCATCGGTGAAATATTTATCTGGCTCATGACAAGTTGCACAAGAGACTTCCTTGTTGGAAGAAAAGCGTTTGTCAAAAAAGATGTGCTGGCCAAGTAACGCAGCATTTTCGTTTTTCTCATAAGCGTTTGTTGTATCGGGCATTAAGATCGCCGGACTCATTGAGCGAAGGATAATCCATTCGTCCTCAGTAAACATAGGTGCACCGTCACCGCCACTGGCAGCAAACGCTAGCAAGAGTGTCGTTGTGAGCATGTTTGAGATATTACTCGATTGTCAGCGTGCCTGAACCAGTCGCGCCTTGCCAACCACCGATACGGATGTAGTAGACTTCACCAGAAGTAACACTCATATCAACGACGGAGTAATAGGATTGGCAACCACTGTCACCACTACCATCACCATTGCAAGCAACTTGATTGGAGCAAGAACCAGCATAGATAGCCATGGACGTATCAAAACTGGATTGGTCGCAAGTTGTGAAGTGCGCATTGCCTGTAAAGTCTGCAGTCCATGCGAACCAAATATCCTGTGAATTGCTCCAATCCATGTACGTGCCAGAACACATGGAGTCATCAGGCTCAGGACTGCTTGGAGTAGCACTATTTGTTTCAAACGAATTTGATCCAGTGTTTGCAGTCATCGCAACGCTACATTCATCGCCAGCGCCAGGACAGTTTGTAGTACCACACGTGGTTTCGTCGCCGAAGTAGTTGCCGCCCATTTTTGAGCATGCGCTTTCACTTGCCTCTGTACAACTCGCATCACCCAAGCAGCATGCGCCGGTCACTACGCACTCTTCGCCCCAGACTGCAACAACTGCTAAAAGATCAGCGACATCTACGCAGCAAGAACCATCAACGTCACCGCTTGGTCGGAAGGTGCCATCTCCGCAGACACCCCAGTTTTCTATGATTGCCAAGATGTCACTAACGCCAACATTGCCGTTGCCATCTACATCTGTGGCACAACTACCAACAGGTAGCGTGCATGGATCAAGAATACCAAGTTCCCAAACAAATAGGCCTCGCTCAAGGTCGCTGCCGATGATGGTTCCACTTGGAAAGTAAGGGTAAACATTCCACAAGCCATTGAAACTTGCTCCGTCATTGTCTGGGTACGTGTCAAAGAAACCATACTGTGTCGGATTCGTTGGATTTGATGCCTCAAAAACTCGAAGACCCGAGCGATAGTTTGCTTCAAAAATGTAGCCGTTGTGTGTGTACAAGTTGTGGTCGATAGAAGTCGATCCACTTGTGAATGTACCTACAAATGAAGGGTTTTCGATATCTTCAACATTAATTATTCGTGTTGTTGTTGTACCACCGTGAGTTTGTTCGTCAAGCTCATCGTTGAGATAGAAATATTTGCGATCTTCCGAGAGCCATCCTTGGTGGGAATACTCAGCGTTACTGTAGTAGGTTTGTGATACAACAGATGGATTTGATTTATTTGTAACATCGACAATTGTTAATCCTGTGTCGCTCCAACCGCCACTAAAACCAGCACAGCAAAATGCGATTTGCCTTCCAGCAAATGGTCCATCTGTATACGTTACGACTTGAGCATCGTGAATATAGCGGGCTGTCCAAGAGCCAACTTGTACGGGTGCTGCGGGATTTGCCAAACTGTAGATGTACATGCCATCCGCTACGCCACCGGTTCGATAGAGGAATCCACTTTCTGTGTCAATGGCGACATTGTGTGTAGAGCCAGAGCCAGCAGAGTTTAATGTTTGAACATTTCCATTATCGATGCCTGCTAGGTTAAAGACCTGAATGCCACCACCACCTTCGCTAACGCAGTACATGTACGTTCCGTAGGTTTTGATATCGCGCCAAAGACTGTTTGGCCCCGAAAGCGTGGCGACGACTTGTGCATCACCAGGATTCGTTATTTCGACAATCACTGTACTGCTACTTGTTCCCATGAGCGCGTATTCACGCCCTGATGGTGAAACATATCCCCAGCAATCGTTGCCAGTATCAGCGCCATCAAGTGAACCAAGTGGTAGCCATGATTTGAGTTGTACGTTTTCAGAAGAGAAGCCCAAAGAGCGTTCTTGACCAAAGTCGCGGTCTGCACGGTACGCATCTGCTTTCACGGCTGGTTGACGATCCTTAATTTTTGGATCATCTTGATGTGCAACAATAAGAGTTGCAGGTGCAATAACACCAAGAAGGGCAACTGTAATAATCGTATTTCGTTTCATATCTCTCTTAGAACCTTTCTCAATATCTATTCTGCATCAAAAGTGATAAAAATCCACCTAATTGCAAAATTATACGGCTTATACTTCCTCTAGTTCCATCATAAAAGCCACTAAAAGGGTATTTTTACCCACAAACGCCCCAATTACCGATCGCAATGAGCAAATCGCCTACATCGACCGTGCCATCACCATCGAGATCAGCGATGGAATCATCGGTACCCCAAGCGGCAATAATAGATAATAAATCGCTCACGTCAACGGTTCCATCAGTATTGAGATCTCCAAGGCACGTGGATCCACAGGTAATAATTTCTAATTGAAAATTATCAATCCCAGCTTCCACAACACTAGGTGGATCTGCATCTTCAGCAATAAAAGCGACTCGGATTTGGTCTGTTGGTTCGATGTATTGACTAACTGTAAAGTTTGTTGTTTCCCAGCTAGAGTTTGTACTAATTGTTTCATGAACTAAAGTCCACGAAGCTCCGTTGTCATTTGTAATAAATGTCTGTAAAGCATCAGAGTCTTGGCTGTCAAAGAACCATCGAGCATATGAAATAATACCATCTGTGCCATCGATATTTAGAAGTGGCGAAACTAGTGACGTGTAACCGCCATCAATATCTTCATCTCCGGCATTACCACCAATTTCACCATTTTGAGTCACGAAGCACATGACATTTTCAGAACCACCCGTCGCATCATCCTCAGGCGAGGCCATCTGCGAGTTGTAAATGGTTCCGTTTGGATCTGCTTGTTCCCAAGTTCCCGTTACAAGTTCTTCACTGTCTGAAATATTCCAACTCGCAACATTTTCTTCAATTTCATCTCTGAAAATAATTTCAGTTCCTTCTCCCACGGTAACATTGTGCCAACCAGTTGGAGGGTCAGAATATTGATTTCCATCAATAAGTGAGACAGTAAGATAAAACGACATTGCACTTGCACAATCTGATGCAGGAAGCGTTGCTTCAAAGACATTCTTTCCTGTTGGAGCAAGTGGGTATTCTGTAGAAATACCATTAATCCGAATAGTGATAGACGAATTTTCGCTGTCGATTTGACCTTCCCCTATTAATGTAGTTTGGATGAGAAACGGCCATGGTTGGTTTGGAACGATAAACCCTGGGAGTCCATTTGGATACGAAAACACGACACCAGATGGTGATTCTTGAATCCAAATTTCAGTCGAATCGCAGCGTCCCATGACAAGATCGAGCCAACCATCGCCGTTGATGTCAAACACGGCAACATCGTGTACGCCCTGCAGTTCGCTATTGCTAATGCCCACGTCTTGCTCATCAAGTGTAATGTTAGGGATGTCTCCAAGATTTCTGTAAATGTGTGTTGTGCGAGTACAACCTGAAATATCAACATCGACGTCTGTCACGATGACATCTAGGTGGCCGTCGTTATTCAAGTCACGCATGATTGCGTTTCCGCCGAAACCGTTGCTATTTTGCAAAGTGATGCTGTCAAAGTTTGCAAAACCATCACCACCGTTGCCGGTGTTGATGTAATACGTGTCTGAAGCGTCGTCAACAACAACCATGTCTGGGCGACCATCGCCATTTAAGTCACCACACGTTACGAAGTAGGGTGCTTGCTCATCAATAATGTCGTACCCGCTGAAATACCCCTCGTTGTCTGGGTCGTTGTACGTAATGGCAACATGTTGAGGCGGGTTCAATGAAGTCTGTTTCACAATATCAAGAACACCATCGCCATTCATGTCAATCATTTGGCTAGCTGCACCAAAAGCTGATTCGAGCATTTCGCTACTCATTCGTTGTTCGCTTTGGTCACTGAAGTATCCATTGCCATCGTTGATCAGAAGTCTATTGTTGTAATCAAAAATTTGTGTGGTACCACTGTCGTAATCACCAAAGTACAAGTCTGGGTGACCATCGCCTGAAATGTCGCCGACTGCGAGTGAACAAAAGCGAGGTCCTGCAGTACCGTGCATCTCTGGGATACGGCTATTTTCAAATCGGAAGCCTTGCCAGATGCCGTCGTTTTCACCTAGGTTCATATAAATGCGTGGATGAGAGAGCGCTTTTGTCGAGTTGTCGGTGAGGGTTGTGACAGTAATCATGTCAAGCCAGCCGTCGGAGTCAAGGTCGTGTAACACAACATCACGATCGTTTGTTGCAGTTAAAAAACCACTGTCGCCAGCAACATCTGTTGTCGACGCATACTCTGCGGTGCGGTCAACTAAAATTCCACCCTCGTTCATAAAGAGAACGTTGATGT
>JABHWX010000083.1 GCA_018657585.1 Phycisphaerae bacterium | reverse complement strand
TCCACATCAAAATTCTACGCAGATCAGGATGTTTATCAAAACGAATTCCAAACATATCGAAAATCTCACGTTCTCGCCATTCCGCACCAGCCCAAATATCAGTGGAAGTGTGTACATGCAGCGCTGGGTCATCTTCAATTCCTGATGTGTCGATGCTCGGGTTTAGATAGGTTTTAACCTGAATGCGCGATGCGGTTTCAGTATTTGCAAGAATCCAAATAACGGCGAACCTACCGATTGGAGTTGCAGGGTAGTTGAGGTAATCAATTGCAGTGACATCGCAAAGGAGATCGTAATTGCATTCAGGGTCATCACGAAGAAACCGTAAGACGCGATGAATATCAACTGGATCGGCAACGAGTGTTGTGTCGCCTCTAAATGTTGTCGCTCGAAGAGAGGTGCCTTCGAGACCTTCTTTTACGCGTAATAAAGCGGGGTGGCCAAGTGTAGGTTTCATGAGGGTGGGTATTGTATCTCAATCAGTTGTTTGTGCCTCGGAGTCCACGAATTGTGATGGTGTCGACTGCTGGATCCATATTCCAGACGATGCTAGAGGCTCTGACTGGATATGAAGTCCCTTCTGTAACGATGGCAACAGAGCTGTCATTTTTTGCTGTTAATTTGGCAAAGCCAGTATTGAGGTTGTATTCAAAATTGTCGCAGTCAACGCGCCGAGTTTCGGTTGCAACGTACACCCTACCATTGGCAATTATTTGCTGTAAATCGAGACCTCGCATCGTGAGTTCAGCACCGTCCGAAGAGGAGTCATTGTTCAAATCGGGATCTATTGCTATTGCATGAATGGTCTCTGAAGTGAGCATCCCAATCGAACCGTCAAGACCTTTGTGCACCATCTCGACGTTTCCAGACATCTCAAGTCGGTATAAACTTCCTTGCAATTTTGTTGTTTTCAGTTTGTTGTCCCACGTGAAACGTGTAGTTCCTCTGCCTGCAAGAGCGGATTGGTGTACTTCATTCTTGGCTTTGCGAGGATCTCGCAGAACGAGTTCGCCATTGCCGACAGCTAGTGCTTCTTGTGAAGTAGCGTCAAATTCAATATGGTTACCGCCTATGTAATACACCACTGGAGGAAGATCGGGGAAGAGGATATCCCAAGTACGGTGTTCAATTTGCGCATCGTTTTTTGCAATGACCTTTTTGAGTTCACGGTTTTTTTCAATTTGGGAGAATTCCAATCGCAAATCGTCGCCAGTCATTTGACTTCGTTCTTGCGCGGTTCTCTGTGAGAGGACACTTACGTTTCCTTTTAAATCAATTGCACCAGCACCCTTATTAAATGCTTGATCAAGTTGCATAGATTCTTCCCAATTTGAACGCATGGAAACGGAGGTAGGCGAATCCTCAGATAGTTGTGGTCTATCTATTCTTCTGTCTGGCGAAACATCGAGTGGTTCATCGAGAAAGAGCGCTTGGCCAGCACCTTCCCAGTGTCCCTTGCCCGAAGCTCTGTCTAATGTTAGTGAAGCGCTATCGCCCCTATTCATGAGCATTCGTTCGTAAGCTATGACTACATTGCCTGTTAAAGAAGCACTGTCTTGGGTGATATGTCCATCTAGCGAGTCGCAAAAAGCTCTTCCCCCATCTTCCAGAAGAATTTGTACGTCACCATCTGCATGCATAGTGTCTGCGTGAGAGCCGCCGAACATTGAATCATCCTTAGTGACAATTTTCCCGTCGATGAATGTTACTTCCACGGTATTTGCCCACAACGTTTGTGATTCAGATATTGCTTTAACATCGCCTGATGCAACTGCAAGTGTGGGAATTGAAGAGCCGTCAATTGTGTTATCAAAGTCTATTTCTAATTTTTGGCAATAGACGTTACTGCCTTTGTCAGAGAGCACTATGTCGCCTTTGCACACAATTGCGCTCAGCGATCCTTCGTTGCCCTCGGAGTTGTCGTTAAAGGTTAAATCGACGCCTTCAGACCACTGTAAAGTTGTTTGGCTGTTGTTTGGAGTTTTGGAGGTCATGAGACCTTCGCCAATGGCACCGCCTGAGCCTTCATTCTGTGCAATCCAGAGATGATTAGACGATGTCAAGATGTTGTCCTTATATAACTCTGCTGGTGAGCCAAACAGATCTACTCTTTCTTCGAGTAATTGGAATCGAAGTAAAGATCCATTCGCTGTCATGAGAGAATCACTATCTACAAGCGTTGCAGGTTCATCTCCAAAAGCAAATAATTCAATTCGAGTGTCCTGAGGAGTGGATGGAAGTTTCTCGACGTCATTCAGTGGAACCATGGTTAGCCCACCGTCGCAAGTGATCTTCACGGTGTCCTCAGCGATTGGTGGAGTGTTGGCAATAGCAGCAGTGACAATAGTTACGGGTATTGTTTGAGCAAGTTGATGGAGGTTCATATCGTGTTCTTGCCTTTCGTTATTTGTTTGAGCAGTTGGTTTATTGCTCTCGTTTGAAAAAGCGACAGTAAGTTTATCGCCGTGTGCTAATTTGCTAATTTTAGTTGCGCCTTGCTGGACAGTTACGTTGTCCGAGAAAGTGACGATGTAGTATTCATCTTCTTCTGTCACCGAAGCAGGAGTAGGCGATATTGTTTCAGACTCGACTGTTTTGTCTGCAACTTGAGTTGGGCTCGCATTGTTTCTTTGAGGTTCATTCTGGCTTTCTGGAGTAAAAAGAATGTAATCGAGGTGTTCTATATGAACAAGCTCTATTCGTTCTTCTAAATCGTTGAAGCGAACGGATAGCTTTTGACCAACAAGTAGTTGGTTTGTGGACATGATGCGGACTACATCTGGGCAATCAATTTCCCCAATCAAATTGTCAAAACTCACCTTTGTAGTGTGCAATTCCATGACAGGTTCTAGCAGTGTGTCGCTTGTTGTTAAGTCGTACAATTTTACTTGCACATCCCCATCTATGCTGCCTCTCTCTAAAATGCGTTTTGGAGCTTTGGCAGCGGCTGTGTTTCCTGTGATAACAATTCTTTTGTTTCCGAGATACAGTTCTACTTCTGGATTTGCCATCTCAATCCATCCATCACTGAGAAGCGGGGGGTTAGGGTCGAGAGAATCGCAACGGTACTGTTGAATTAAATTTCCCATTGAATCGGTTTGTTGTACCCATCCGCCTTTGGGGAGTTCAACACCGAGGTCTTCCGAGTCAATGGAGACAGAATCCAAATTTGATATTGGCGTATTTAACAATTCAATGATGTCGTCGCTTTTAACATGTTTTCTTTCTTGTGTAGTGTCTTTGCCGATAGCGAACAACAGCGCAATGAGAAGTGCGCAAAAAAGAGCGCTAACGCTAACAACAATAATAGCTGTGCGTCTTCCAGCATTCTTGTTAGAGTTAAAATATGGTTGTTGTTCGGTGCTCATGCAATGAATCCATTCATTGAGTTGCGTGTTCGCTCATCATAGATGAAACGGATTGTTCCCACGTATTGCTCGCTTTCATGAGATGCTCGATGGCTTCTCGTACAGCACCCTCGCCACCGTTTTTCGATGTCGTCCAATGTGCATTTTGTTTCACTTCATCTGCGGCATTTTGAACAGCAATCGAATAGCCGACGTGTTGCATGATGGCAATATCTCCAAGGTCGTCGCCAACAAAACAAACTTCTTCTGGCGAACAATCAAGCAGATTTAAAAATGTGTTTAAATCAGTAATTTTGTCTTTGCTTCCTTGCTTTACATGGGGGATTTGTAACTCGTTCGCCCGTTTAAAAACACATGGCGCATTTCTGCCAGAAATAAGAACAGTGTGAAAACCAGACTTTTGCCAAAGGGAGATGCCCAGACCGTCGTGAACATGAAACATCTTCGTTTCAACATCATCGGAAAAAGCGATTGTGCCATTCGTAAGGACTCCGTCGACGTCTAGTGCAAGAACTTTAATGTTTGAGGGCGTATTCATACAGTGAGTTGAAGAACGTCGACCGTTCCTCCGCATTGAAGGTTCATTGCGATTGCTGCGCTGACAGCATCGTTTGCAAGCGTGGCGATGTCATCAGTTTTGTTGTAAAGAGAATACAAAACGCCAATCGCATATTCTCCACCGGAGCCAATCGCATAGTATTGGTTAAGGGGAGTAACCCCAAGATCGGAGGCAACTGTAAAAATCCCACCAGCATTCGCGATTAAGAATGTTGAATCTAAATCGCCGAACGGAGTGCTTGCGTTTGCTGCGTTGTCATTAATAAACGTATAGTGATCGTGTAACGCTTTCCAAAAATCGAGAAAAAACGTGAAGATTTTGCGTGAGCTGGTAAGGTCAGGGGTAGGGCGTGTAGCAAGAAAATCATTCAAAATATCATCGTAAACAGCCCAGCCCGCACCACCGATAAGTGAATCTCCAATTCGTCTGACCTTCGGCGTTCGAGCGTTTTCTTGTGGCATTCGTTCAGAATCGCCGAAGCTGGTAAGCGTATCAGCAGCCATGACGACTCGGTTATTTTTTCTTATGGCGACAATTACAGACATGGTTATTCAGATACTACTTTCATTGCTATGAGATCTTGGACATCTATGAGTCCGATTGGGCAATTGTTCTCGTCAACAACTGGAATTTCATCCACCCGATGTTCTGTGACAAGTTGCTGTGCATCACGAACAAGTGCAGATGACATGAGGCGCTGGGGGTTCGTTGTTGCAACAGTGCCAATGACTTGATCCATTGGGTCATCGTTATCAATGACGAGTCTACGTAAATCGCCGTCAGTAAAAATGCCAGTCAATTTGCCTTCGGTATTTATTAGGAGAATAGCGCCAGCTCTGCGTTTGCCCTCTTTGGGTCTTGCGAGTTGCAGCGCTTCGCCAACTTTCGTGCTGTCGGCTACTGCGATTAAATTATCGTTGATTTTGAAACGTACAATCTCGGTAATAGTGCGAAGACCGATCCCAAGCATTCCGCCCGGGTGGTGTTTGTGAAAATCATCAGCAGTAAAATTTCTGCGTCTTGAGAGAGCAAGCCCAAGGGCATCTCCGATAGCGAGCATAGCTGTTGTGGATGCTGTTGGAGCGAGATTAAGGGGGCACGCTTCAGAGAGTGATCCAATTGCAAGGTGTACGTCGCAGAGTTTTGCAAGTGGAGTGTCGTGTTCCTTTGAAATACCAATACACGGAATGCCATCTGTTCTTAAAATTGCAGCAAGGTTGAGCACTTCTTCTGTTGTTCCAGAATAGCTCACAAGAATGACCACATCATCCCGTCTTATAGATCCTAAATCACCATGCACAGCTTCTGCAGGGTGCACCACGTGTGATGGTTGACCAATGCTTGAAAAAGTAGCGGAAAGTTTTGCTCCAATAAGCCCAGATTTCCCCATGCCGCTAAAAACGGCATGTCCTTCGCATTGTTCAAGCAAATCGATTGCTTTGCTCCAAGCAACACCTTCTTGGTGAGAATTGCTTACTCTGGTGATGACAGCGCCGATTGCTTCCATTTCAGCTTTAAGGGCTTCAGTAATAAAAGCGTGCTCTTCAGATAATTCGGAATTAATTTGTGATTCGGAGGTATTCATAAACTATGATGCGCATTGTAGCCAAGGGGTTACAATTTCGCCTTATGAACATGCCTCAAGAACAGTTTAGGATATCCATAGATGCCTTTGATGGTCCATTAGACCTGCTTTTGTACCTTGTCAGGCGGGCAGAGGTTGATATTCATGACATACCAATTGCGCAAATTACGGATGAGTATCTGCAAGTGCTGCGAGATGGGGTATCTGTCGACGTAGAAATGGCAGGGGAGTTCTTGGTCATGGCGGCAACTCTTATAGAGATTAAGTCTCGTGCGCTTGTTCCTCCAGAACAAGTAGCTGAGGATGATGAACTCCATGAGAGCGAAGACTTGGGTGCGGATCCAAGAGGCGACCTCATCCGCCAACTGCTAGCCTTCCAACGGTTCAGGACAGCCTCAGAGCAACTTGAATTGAAAAGAAATTCTTTTGCTTTACAGTTCTATTGCTCGATTGGCGTTTCTCAATCGCCAACCGTAGAAGAAGAGCCATCCCTAGAACTCGATGATGTTCATATTTTAGATTTGTCAGATGCGTACGAACATATTGCAAGTGCAATTGACTTCACCCGTTTGGGCGAACACCACATTGCATTTGACGATATTCCTATTGAATTTTGCCAAGAAGATTTGATTGATCGCCTGCATCGCTGCAATGGTAGTGCCCTTACCCTCCATTCAACATTCGAAGGGTTAACACTAGCAGAGCGAGTGGGAATGTTCCTCGCTACACTTGAGCTTGTCAGAATCCGCAAAGTTACAGTGCAACAAGATGAACAAAGTGATGCAATCCTTATCTCACTTTTAGTGGAAGATGAAACCGTTACGGGCGACGAATCGAATTCTGAAGCACGTTCACTTCCTGAGGCGTAAGATTTCGCCACTGCCCAGGGCGAAGTCCCTTCAAAGCGACTTCGCCGATATGTGTTCTTCGTAAGCGTTTTACTGGGTGCCCAACAACTGCAAGCATCCTTCTAATCTGTCTGTTACGCCCTTCTTTAAGTTTTATTTTTAACAATGTTCGATCCCGGTCATGCCGAACTATTTCTATACCATCGATGTTCGCACGCTTGCCGCCACGGTTACTGTCGTGCTTAGTATGCGAGTCAGCTAGGTAGATGCCTTTTTGGAGTTTGCTTAAAGTTTCTTCTGATACTTTGCCACGTACGGTTACTTCGTATGTCTTGCTCATCCCATGTCGTGGATGCGTAAGCTCATTGGCAAGCACATTATCGTTAGTGAGCAATAGGAGGCCTTGGCTCTCCATATCAAGTCGACCGATTGGAAAAATACGGGGACCCGAACCCCCCGAGCCCACTGAAACGATGTCCCCAATGCAAGGTCGGCCTTCTGGATCTGACATCGTGCAGACTACTCCTCTTGGTTTGTAGTACATTAAATAGACGGATTCAGAATGAAGGTTCAGCTTATGGTCAGCAATTGTGATTTTGTCGATTTTTGAGTCAACCCATGCAGGTAAAAAATCAATCCGAATTCCGTTGACCTTCACTTTGCCATCTGTAATCATCTCTTCGCACTTGCGTCGTGAGGCAATTCCGCCGTTTGCCAATACGCGTTGGAGCCGTTCGCCCCTATTTGCGTCGCGAAAAGGTGCAGTTGGATCAATATTTGGCTTGTCGTTGTTTATATTCCAGCCCATTTTGGCTAGTCTACCCTAAGTGAGAATACATGCGATAGTCAAACGAATACGATCTGCGATTGCAAATCCTTTGGAGGAGCTCAATCGATGGGAGAGAATTGTCAGATACATCTGGGATCTCTTGCAACAGGGAGCTAAACAGCTCTCCGAAGATAGAGCGAATATGATGGCTGCATCCCTGACCTACCGCACCTTATTCGGCATGTTGCCTGTTACCGTGGTTGGAGCTGGCACCGCTCGAGCAATTATGGGTTCTGAACGATTTCAAGAATTCTTACACGAGTCTATTCAAGCACTTGGTTTGAATGAAGTGATATTTGATTCTGCAGAGGGTTCTGCTGTTTCTCTTGGCAGTTGGCTATCCGACCTTGTTTCTAGTGGAGTGAATATTAATGTTTCCGCTTTAACGTGGGTGGGCGTACTTGTGTTGGTGTATTCTGCAATTGCGCTGCTGGTTGATATCGAAAGTTGTTTTAACTTAATTTGTGGAGCTAAGAAGGGGAGGGCTTGGCTGAAGCGTTTGCCGTTGTACTGGTTTGTGCTTACCTTTGGACCAGTGTTAATCGCTGTTGCATTTTGGACAGATGCTCAAGTTGGTTCTTTTTTCAAAGCATATATTCCTTGGGAATGGCCACATTGGATTGTGGCTAATCTCTGGGATTTTACATTTTGTTGGTTTGCGCTGTTTTCCTTGTACAAACTCGTTCCTATTGCAAAGCTCAGCATTCGACCTGTACTTATAGGTTCTTGTATAGGCACTATTCTGCTCTTGCTTGGCAAGGCTACTCTGGGGCTCTATTTCAGCCACGCAATGTCACTTCAGCACATGTATGGCTCACTTGGCCTTGTTCCTGTCTTCATGTTTTGGCTTTATTTGATGTGGCTCATCATTTTGCTTGGATTGCAAATCTCTGCAATTATTCAGCAAGTCGGTGTAAAAACAGAACTTATAAGCGACCGATAAAGAAATTAATTGTATTTAGGTGAAAGAACCAGATGATTTGGTGGTTTTCTTGGGGTAAACCAAAGTGGAGCCAAAAAATGACCGAATACACACCTATGAACGGATTCAATGCAAATAACGGAACTAATGGAAGGCAATCGCTTTTCGTCGATATTACTCTTACCAACGGTACGATGAACGCGTGTATTGTTGGGCCACGTATCGGCGAGCGAGAGGCAACGATTGTTGCAAATGCTATTAACGCCCAATTGAAAAAATGTGGCAAGAAAGTCAAAGCACTTGTTCTTGACTTCAGTGAAGTACAGTTTATTTCCAGCCTTGGCTTGGGTATGTGTATCGATGTCCGAAATACGGCTGAGACAAATGGCGCTGCAACGTCGATTGTAGGTTTGACAAGCCATCTCAAGGAACTCTTTGAAATGATGCGTCTCGATCGCCTCTTCACGATCTCTGCAAAAGCAACAAAATTCGGCACAGCTGCGTAAGTAGCTCTCCCGTGAACACAAACTTGCACCGCCACCTCCCGCAATTGCCCCTTGGGCTGCGGGAGGTTGTATTATGTACACACTATGGGACTCGAAGAATCTATTCCAGTAGATGGCTATTTAACAACGCAAGTCAGTCGAGTTATCAATTGGGCTCGCCGTTCAAGCGTCTGGCCAATGCCATTCGCCACTGCTTGTTGCGGTATCGAACTTATGGCAACTGCATCGAGTCGATACGATCTTGCGCGTTTTGGTGCAGAAGTCTTTCGTTTCAGTCCGAGACAAGCCGACTTAATGATTGTTGCAGGTCGAATATCAACGAAGATGATGCCAGTTCTTCAAAGGATTTACTTGCAGATGACAGAGCCAAAGTGGGTGATTTCAATGGGCGCTTGTGCTTCGACAGGCGGACTTTTCGATACATACGCAGTAGTACAAGGTGTAGACCAATTTATGCCTGTGGATATTTACGTTCCTGGTTGTCCTCCACGTCCGGAAATGCTCATCGAGGGCGTTATGGCGATCCAACAAATTATCGATTACGACAAAATACCCTACGACGAGGATGGCAAGAGAGTTCCTTTAGGAATCAGCCTGACAGAACCATCAACAAAATCTGTCGATGTCACAATAAATGCGTCGTGCAACGCTTCGTAAGGCGCCACATTCCTTCGCAATCTGTTACAAATAGTCGTGGAGGCTCTGTATGTCGGAAGCATTGATATTGCAAGAACGAGTATTAGTTCTAAATCGTGGTTATTCTGCGATTCGCCTGATTCCAGCAAGGCAAGCTTTTACATTGCTGTGTAGGAAAGCTGCTGAAATTATTTCCATTGAAGATGGGAATTACTTGACGTACGGATTGCACGATTGGATCGATGTGGCGGAGTTGCAAAAACGGTGCGAGCCAGACCAGCATCGTTGGATTCAGTTGCCAACAGTTAAAATTGCTGTCCCAAAAATAATTCGATTGCTTATGTACGACAAATTTATTAAACCTGAGGTTCGTCTTTCGCGTCGAAATTTGTATGCAAGGGATACAAACAAATGCCAATACTGTGGAAAACGATTCTCTGCATCAGATTTAACGCTTGACCACATTGTTCCTCGAGTTCAAGGGGGTGGTAATTCGTGGAAGAATTTAGTGTGTGCTTGTTTACGTTGCAATACTAAAAAGGGGGGTAGAACACCACGGCAAGCAAATATGCAACTCATACGGCAACCGTTTAAGCCGTCAAAATGTGAATCCTTACGCGTAAGGATAGGGCTTGCTCAGTATGAATCGTGGAAGTCATTTTTGGACAATGCGTATTGGTCTGTGGAGTTAATAGACGAGTAAGGGGGTCTAGTGTCGGAACCGACGCTCTTTTGTGTGTAAAAGTGTAACGTTACTTGCTTCGCATATATCAATAGTTTCTTGGTCTCGAACGCTTCCGCCAGGTTGCACGATACATCTGACACCTGCCTCAATGAGTAGTTTAGGTCCGTCGGGAAATGGAAAAAATGCGTCTGACCCTGCAACTGGTGAGGTCCCTTCGCGTAACGAATCGCTTGCACGTTGGATGGCAAGCCTTGCAGCAGAGACTCTATCGACTTGTCCCATGCCGCCACCAATGAGGGCTGATTGATCAACAATAGAAATCGAATTAGATTTAAGATGTGCACAAGTTATCCAAGCGACACGAGCGTCCTGAACTTGTTGTTCTGTTGGAGGGGGGCCTGCGACGTGCTCCCACGAATCTGCATCTGCTTGAACGCAAGAAAGTTCTTGTACCAGAACCCCGCCCTTAACTGATCGCAGTTGCTGCCATCTGTTCTTGCGATCCGAGTTTCCAACGGCTAGCAAACGAACATTTTTCCATCGAGAGGAGAGATTGTCTATTGCTTCTTGCGAAAATGAAGGCGCAACGATAACCTCGAGAAATTTTTGTCCTTCAGCGATCGTTTGCGATAGCTCAGCATCGATTGCTCCGCTTACTGCAACAATTCCTCCAAAAGCAGCGAGGGGGTCACATTTCCACGCTTTTGCAAATGCCTCAGAAAGGGTTTCTGAAACCGCTGCCCCGCACGGGTTTGCATGTTTGATAATTGCTGCAGCTGGCTTGTTCGTTGCGGCGTGTAAATCTTGAACAAGTTCAAGTGCAGCGTCGGCATCCATGAGGTTGTTGTAACTGAGGGGTTTTCCAGAAAGGATGTCCGCATGCACTACGCTTGGTTCAGTGAAATTCCTAGTGGTATATACCGCAGCTAGTTGGTCTGGATTCTCGCCATAGCGGAGTGTTTGATCGAGTATGTCATCTCTGTGAAGAACTGATGGAAAACTCTCAGTGGTTCCTTCCATCCATCTTTGAATTGTGGAGTCGTAAGAAGCGGTTCTTGTAAATGCGTCCTTAGCGAGGGAACATCGTAATTCAGAAGAGGTAGCACCCTCATTTTCTTCAAGGTCGGACAGCACAGCAGCGTACTGGTCGGGGCTGGTAATGACAGTGACGAATGCAAAATTCTTAGCCGCAGAACGTATCATTGCAGGTCCACCGATGTCTATTTGCTCGATCACTTGGGCATCAGTAACGTTCTCTAATTCAATCGTTTTTTCGAAGGGGTAAAGGTCAATGCAAATAAGATCGATTGGGAGGATGTTGTGTTCTTCCATTGCAGACAAGTGTGCGGGTTTATCTCGAACTCCTAGAAGCCCCCCGTGTACTACAGGGTGTAATGTTTTAACTCGCCCGTCGAGCATCTCAGGATACCCTGTCAAGGAAGCAACATCTTGAACTTCTAAACCTGCTTCTTGTAGAGCTTTTGCTGTCCCTCCAGTGGATATGAGTTCAATGCCTAGAGATGACAAATAGGAAGCGAACTCGACGATACCGCCTTTGTTGCTAACGGAAAGCAATGCGCGTCGTACCTTCACCAGTTCTTGCATGTTCTTATTGCCTCGAAACTAGACGAAGAAGTCCATTGTCTTGCGTCAAAATATAGATAGAACCTTCGGAGTTACTGTCGGTAATAAGCTCTTTTGCGGAAGGCACTGAGAGTGTGGAGACAATTCCGCCTTTTCGTGGGTCAACTATTTGTAATAGATGAGCTTTTTCATCCCAGCAGACAAGTTGCCCATTTTTTGTCGTAGTAATCACATTGCCAAGGACGTCCTTTGCTACCCAATTCTGTTCTCCTGAGAGGGCGCGGGGAAAGGCGTTAAATGAAGCGAGCCCAATGCCTGGAATTCGCTGATACAACTTTTCGTTTATGACGGTGGGCGAGTCGGCAAGGTGCGAAGATGTTAGGAATTTCCAACGATGCTTGCCGGAGTGTAGATCAATCGAACGTACATATTGATCCGTGCCAGCTATAAAGGCAGAAGTTCGAGGAATCTTTTCGTCTTCAAACGGAGTTGTTTGTGTGGCGCAGATTATTTCAGTTTCTACAGGATTAGTTAACTGAATAGACCAAGTTTTTGACGCTTGCTTTAGGTCAACAGCAAAAACTTGTCCATCAACTGCAGGGGCAATAATTACCTTGCGGGTCTGCCCGCCGGTAGTTCGTGGGCCCTCTGCGAAAGTTGGTTGTACTCTTACGATGTTTCCAATTTTATACCTTTTTGTTACAAACCCAATTGTGGGGTCGAACCAAACGACGTCTCCATTTGAAGAGCCGTAGATGAGTAGTTCTTTAGTTGGAGTTATTGCTCCAGTATTGGCAACCCAGTCTAAAGGAAGTAATGATTTTACCTTCGTGCTAGTGGGGTCAGTTTTGGGTGGACTTGCTGGTTGGTTGCCTGTTTCGCGTTCTAAAACATAGACGGCTCCATCGGAGACGATGTACACGTAATCGTGTGATGCCGCCTCATTGATACTTCGGATACTAAACACCTGGTTCCCAACAGGAGCAGACCAAAGCCATTTGCCCGTCTCTAACTCATACCGAGTAATAAAGTCTTCGCTATCAAGGGTGTATATTGAATCTTCGGTAATTGTTGGTAGGTGGAGTTCTGTCGAATTGGATTGGTTCATCCAGTCCAAACGGTATCCACTCGCTCGTAGATTTTCGATATTCATTCCAGCAACGGTGTTGTCATTCTCTTGCATGGCAAAGGAGCGAGAAGAAAATATGGCAAAAGTAATGGCTAGAACAGTTGTAAAAGTGTGAGTAGACGGTATCTTGGGCATGAAAGGACTCCTAATTTTGTAAAGTTTACAAAAATACGCTCCGAGATGTGCAACCATGCAAATATCTTGGAAAGTAGGTCCGTGATTCAAAATAAGGCGTAATGCATGTTTACAGGTTTAGTGGAACAGATTGGCAGTGTGGTATCAAACAATAAGGTGGATTTTGGAATTCGCCTGTCTATTTCCTGTGATGCCTTTGATGAAATGCCTAAAAATGGTGATTCGATAGCTATTTCGGGTTGTTGCCTCACAATCGTCGATTCTGAGAGAGTTGATAATGCAACCATCCTCCGATTTGACGTAATTGAGGAAACGCTGAAATGCACACATCTGGGTTCACTTGTTCATGGCTCGCTTGTAAATGTAGAGTTGGCGATGCGGGGTGACTCTCGATTTGGCGGGCATTTCGTTCAGGGGCATATCGACAGTATGGCAAAAGTGATTGGGATTACCAAACTAGATACCGGTGAAGAGCGAATTCGTTTCAGTTTAGACACCGTTGATCGCGATGTTACTGTTTCAAAAGGGTCTATTGCAATTGATGGTGTTTCGCTTACGATTGCATGTATTGATGAAGATTGGTTTGAGGTGTGCTTGATTCCGACAACGTTACAAGAAACTACCTTGGGTACAGTCTCGATTGGTAGCGTTGTAAATATTGAAACCGATATGCTTGCTAGAACGGTGGCTCAAGTTGTCAAAAACTTGAAGTCTTAAGCAGCAAGCCGTAAGGTGCCCGGAATAGTTTTGGCTCGCATGCAAATCATAGTTAAATCATCATCGGCAACGGAATTGTTAGTATGGTTCAGGTATGCATTAATATTCTTAAGCACGTCACTTGAACCTTCCATGCAAAACTCATGCATTGATTGAACATGTGTAGGTAATTCGCCTTCGGCGTAACTGTTGTCGCCAAGTGCAAACTCAAATCCATCTGAGTACATAAGAAGTGTGTCGCCAAGCGAGAAGTTTATTGTTTGCTCAGGGAATTCGTCGTTCTCGAATACACCGAGGAGTGGTCCTTCTGATTCAAGAAGAATTGGGGAGTGTCCAATTCTGCTCAAAAGGGATGGGGGATGTCCAGCACCAGCATACGTAAGTTGGTTTGTTTTGCAGTTAAAGATCCCATACGCCGCGGTAGCAAAGCGTGCGCTATCGCCTGATCGTTCGAGTAATGCGGAGTTTAAGTGTGCCAAAATTGAACTAGGTGAAGTGAAATTCCCTGTTGAGGAGTCGTAGCGATTTGCAGCGAGAGTACGCGTAAGCATCATTGCGAGCATCGCTGCAGAGATACCGTGTCCGATTGCGTCTGCAATAAATATCGCGACATGATCTTCGTCTAGTTGTGTGATGTCGTACATGTCGCCGCTAACTACGCTTGCGGGTTTCCACAGAGACGAAAAAGAGACGCCATGCACATCCTGCACTTCTGTTGACATGAATTCCTTTTGCACATTTGCGGCAATTTCTAATTCGTCTTGAAGTAATGTCAAATCATCTTGGAGAGAGGTGTGCATATTTTTTACGAGACCAACTTGGCTACGTAACTTTGACACTTCATTATTCCGTTGAGTTGAACCAAAAAGAATGCCTGCAATGACGGAAATTTCAGCATCGTAAGAAGTTTTAATGACTCCAATTTCGTCCATGAGTTCAGTGAGGTCACCAAAATCATCACAACAAAGAAGGGTGGTAGTTTTAGAGGTCTGAAGTTCAATGAGCATGGGTAGTAACGAAAGAAGTTCTTGGTACCCATTTGCTTGGAGTAGTGCTGCATCAGCATCTTGCTGAGTAGTAGAAAAAACAGGTGGCATTCCATGCGGCCATTTGCAGACGATGTCATCGCAGAGATCTTGGCAACTCTTACTAGTTGAAACAAAAATGGTTGGTCTGTACGTTATCATTGCGGGAGTATTCTCGGACAAGCACGGTGTGCTCCACACTTTTCATCGGAATCAGAACTCCGTGCATCAAGAGGTAAGAGGCGCTGAAGCATATCCACGGTCGTTTTCAGACGTTTGTTCCGTTTGTATCGGTGATGTGGGTACTTATCGGGCTAGGGATTTAAGGTACGTCAGATCGAGATTAATATGGTCGTTGACTCGTAAATGCAGTTTTTGGATGGAGCCAGCCTCAAGTTCAATTGCAAAACGGGCTGGCGTATACGAGAAATAGTGCCCCATTCGTTGCTCGTATGCCCAGTCAGACTCGTCATTTTCTTGCGGTGCTTCAATGCTCATTTCATGCAAAGCCGTGATGGTGCCTCTTGAGTCGAGGAAAATAAGGTCAATGTCAATCAAGCAATTTTTCATCCAGAATGAACGTACTTCCGCATTCGGAAAAATGAAAAGCATTCCGCCATCTACGGTGAATGACGTGCGTCCCATCATCCCCCTTGCTCTGGTGACATCATCCAGAACTACCTCAAGGTTAAATTGTTGCCCTGCAATTGAAACCAATACACTCGTCGGTGGCGGCGAACTGCAACTTTGCATCCCCAAAAAGAAACAGCAGAGAAGGATTAAGCGTAAAGCCATTGTTCTTCCTCTGGTGTATATACGATGTTTTCAGTGGGAATATTTTTCAAATCAAAATCCTGTAAAAAGTCTTGCGCTGTCGAACTAGTTAGTGGTTGGCGATTGCCTGCCCATTTAGCCATCAACCCAATGATACGCTCAGGTGCGACATTCTGATTACGAAATGTTGAGATTCTTGAATCTCCATGCCGTTTAGCAAGTCTTTTTCCATCGTTTCCGATTATGAGTGGTAGGTGGTACCAATTAGGGGGTTCCCACCCCATTGCCCTATACAGTTGATCTTGCCAAGAAGCTGATTGCAATAGATCATTGCCGCGTATTACATCAGTCACTTTTTGAGCGTGGTCATCACAAACGACTGCGAGTTGGTAGGAGGGGGCATCGTCTTTAGTCCAAAGCACAAAATCATCGCTCGGTTTAAATGGCTTAATGCCAAGGAGTTCGTCTTTGATATGTTCAGTTTGCAATGAACTTGTAAAGCGCCAATTGGTAGGTTGGTTATTCTTTTCGGCATTGTGCTTGCGAATGTGAGGGGGACGATAAGGAGGCATGCTTTGATTCTTCAATTCATGCGGGGCTGATCGAGAGTCTTCTATTTCTTTTCTAGTCAGCGTGCAGTGGTACGCTAAATTCTGTTCAATAAGAGAGTCAAGTGTGCATCGCATGGAATTGAATCCACTAGATTGGATGTGTGCATCGCCGTCCCAGTGTAAGCCTATCCATTTGAAAATCTCAAGCATCTCTTTTGCAGCACCAGTTTTTTTCCTTGGACCATCGATATCCTCGATTCGCAAAAGTACTTCCCAATTGTGTTGCTTAGCTATAGCCCAAGTAATTAGAAAAGAAAATATGTTTCCAAGGTGGAGCGCACCGGTCGGGGATGGGGCGAGCCTTGTTCGTCTCGGGTTCACGAATCTACTATGTTTCTTATTAGAGTCGCTCTGCATCGGTTAACTTCATCGTCGGGCAAATCTTTGCCGAATGTATACCGAAGGTGCGCTGGATGCAGTTCAATCATGAGTTGATTTATTTGAGGGAGGGTAATATTGTCTATTACATTCAAGCAAACGCCTAAACGAATATTTCCTAGGCACTTCATAGCTTCCTCTGAAGTGAGTAGCCTAGCATTTTGTAGCAACCCTAGTGAACGAAACGTCTGGTCCTCGAGTTTGCTTCTCTGTTTTTCAGCAATGACTCGTCTCGCTTTTCGTTCCCATTCTAATACTGGCGGCAAGAAGTCATTTGCAAGTAGGTTGCAGAGTTCTTCTTCTGTACTACCAAGAGTTACTTGGTTGCTAACTTGGAAGAGGTCAGCAATGGTTCCAGAACCTTCGCCTCTAAACCCGCGGATTGCAAGCGACATATCGTTGCAGGCATTGTGAATGCGTTGAAGGTCTTTGATAATACGAAGCCCAGGGAGATGAAGCATCGCGCTGAAACGGGCGCCTGTCCCAACATTCGTTGGGCACGCAGTCAGAAACCCTAGTTGGGAATCAAATGCATACGAAATAATCTCTTCAACTTCCATGTCCAATTGGTGTACATCGGCATGTACTTCATGCAATTGAAGACCTGGTCGAATACTTTGAATTCTGATGTGATCTTCTTCGTTGACCATGACACTTCTTGAAAGCTCTGGGCCGACTGCGATTGCTCTAGGATGTGTTGCGTTGGATAGGTTTGAAGAAATTAGATGCCGTTCCACAAATAATTCTGTAGTGACTGTATCTAACTCATCCATGTTCACCCACTCAAGAGCGCTTCGTTTATCTTTGGTATTGCTTATTTTTTGTAAGAGTGATGCTACTTCTGCGCAATCAGAAGCAGTTGCGCGATTCACGAAAGGAAAGCCTTCGAGATTTCTTGCAAGCCGAGCTCTGCTGCTGAGAACAACGTCACCATTGGGTACGTTGTCACTGTTGAAAGGGCAGTTTCGTTTTAGATCAATCTTCATGTTGCTCACTGGAATTATGAAGTTCGCGTAATTCGTCTCGGAGTGCAGCTGCATCTTCGTATTGTTCTTGGTTTACGGCAGATTCAAGTTTTCGAAGGAGACGGCGAATTTGAATATGCCTATCTGCGTCGACATTTGTTTGAGAAGGCGAGCGCCCAACGTGTTGTGTGTGCTTGTCTTGGACTTTTGCAATGATGTTTATGAGATTGTCCTGAAAAGTTACGTAACATGCGGGGCAACCAAGCAAGCTTGTTTTTTTATATTGTGCAATCGTCATTCCGCAGTCGGGACAAGCCGTGACGGTGCTTTTTGGGGCAGAACTGCTTTCTTCTGGTCGTAACAGAGAAGCGAAATCAACAGGCCCCACATCAACGCCTGCTTCATAAGCGTGTTCTACACATAAATGTGTCGTATTGTGAACTCCATTCACAATACGCACATCATGGTAAATAGCGGGTTGATTGCAATGGTCGCAGGAAGGCATGTCTTCAGTTACCTGTCTCTTTCATGGCATGTACGTTGCCAGTTGCGTTGCGGATTGCAGAACAAGTCGAAATAACTTCTTGCATAGCAGAGAGTGGCTGCATCGTGCTTGCGTCTGAAGCGGCTTCGCTTGGGTTGGGGTGGCACTCAAGGAAGAGTGCATCGACCCCTGCAGCAGTAGCGGCTTTGGCTAAGAGGAAAGCTCGGTCTGGTCTTCCTGCCGTGTTGTTTTTCCCTGCACCAGGAAGTTGGGTTGAATGCGTCACATCGAAGCATATAGGTGGGCCAAGTTCCATCATGTCGCCAAGTCCAATGAAATCGTTGACGAGTCGGTTATAGCCAAAGAATGTTCCTCGTTCAGTTAGCATCATGTTATTACAAGAAGATTCTTGTAATTTAGTAATGACATGTTTCATTTCATCTGGCGAGAGGAATTGTCCTTTCTTAACATTGACGACGGTACCTGTTTGTGCAGCTGCAACAAGAAGATCTGTTTGCCTACATAGGAACGCTGGTATCTGAAGGATGTCTGCAACTGCACCTACGGGTTCTGCTTGGGAAGCTTCGTGGATATCAGTAGTAACTGGAATGTGGAGTTCTTCTTTAATGCGTGATAGTATTTCGAGTCCCTTGCTCATGCCCGGTCCTCTTTGCGAATGTACGCTTGTTCGGTTTGCTTTGTCAAAACTCCCTTTGAAGACAAATTGAACTCCTGCGTCTCTGCAGTGATGCAACAGTGTTTCAGCTATCTGCAGAGCCTCGTTATAGGTTTCTAGCACGCAGGGGCCTGCGATGATGAGTAGGGGGGAATCTTCGCCAAACGGCGATCCGTTGATTTGTGCTTGCCTTTTCATATATGTACAGAGTACCACGAGAGTGAAAAGGTCCGATAGTTTTAGAAAAAAAGTGAACAAATAGGTCCGTTTGATGAATTGTCTTAAGTGAGTCCAAAAAGCAGTCGAATTGATACTGTCTGGGAATTCGGGCGTTATCTGGGGAATCGGGGGTTTGGGGGTGTGATCAAAAAGGATTTTTAGAATGACCCACATGCCACGAGAACCAGAAGCCTTTTGCGAACAAGTCGTATACATTTTGCGACGACATTTTCCTGATCGGGAAGTGCACTTAGCGGGACCAATGGATATATATCTTGATGGCCGGCATCTTGGGCTTAATAATCTTTACCGCATGGTGAATTCAGATCCTGGTCGAGGTGTTGAGATTGTAGAAGATTTCCTCGAACAGTTGCTTGAAGGGGATGATATCTCGCAGATGCCAATGCCATTTTCTATCACTAAGTCAAGAATCATGCCAAGAATTCAACCTGCTTCTATTTTTGAACAGCTCGATGCAGAGCAAGTGGCTTATTCTCCATTCGTGAATGACACAGTCATTTTGTATGTCATTGATATGCCAAAGATGACAGTTAGCATTACGGTTGAGCAGATGATTCGTTGGGGTATTGATATCGATGAAATTGATCGTATTGCTCGTGAAAATTTAGCGGTGTATCAGCCAAAACTTAAGTTGCAAATTGTTGAAGGTGACGATGGTGGGCGAGCTGCTATTTTTAATATGCAGGATGGCTACGATGCTGCTCGCTTATTGCTTGACTCACTGTGGACGAAACTTGCACCAGAGTTCAAAGGCAACTTCTACGTGGCTGCGCCTGCAAGAGATATGTTCTTGGCTATTTCATGCGGCCCTGATTCATTCGTTGAAAAATTACAGGGACGCATTGATTTGGATTACAAGCGATTGCCGTATCCCATATCAAGCGATTTATTCCTCGTGACTCAGGATGGTGTTGCAGGTACTAAGGCTGCTTAAACACAAAGTTCTTTCGAGGGTGTATACTCAGAATCGTGTTACTTATTATCGATAACTACGATTCTTTTACGTACAATCTAGTGCAGAGGATTGGAGAACACGATCTGGGTCTTTCTGTTAATCGGGAAATTAAAGTCGTACGTAATGATCAGATAAACTTACAAGAAGCAATTGATCTTAATCCAGAACATTTGCTGATTTCGCCGGGACCATGTACTCCTGGTCAAAGTGGGGTGAGTGCTGAGTTGGTCGATTATTTCCATGGGAAAGTTCCAATTTTAGGAGTTTGCTTGGGGCATCAAGTAATCGGGGCATTGCATGGGATGAGTGTCAACCAATATGCATTTCCTGTGCATGGGAAGACTTCACCGGTATTTCATGACAACACAGGAGTGTTTTTTGGATTGCCTAGCCCGTTTCTTGCAACTCGGTATCACTCCTTAATCATTGATCCAGATACTATTCCTGAATCGTTTTCAATGAATGCGTGGACGGATGATGGTGTTTGTATGGGCATACGTTGCAATGGAGGCGGCGCTTCATTGCAGGGCGTTCAATTTCATCCCGAAAGTTTTTTGACAACTGATGGTCCTTCTTTGTTAAAAAACTTTCTCTCTGAAGGAGCTTGATAATGTTTCATTTCTTACTTGTTTTGATGTTGACTGCAACTGAACCATCGACAGAGATTCGAGCTGGGATTGTTGAAATGAAAGAAATCAAATTTGCTTCAGCGAGCGAACACGAATCTTTGACGCAGAATCTATTCATGGATGTTGCATTTCCGTCAGTGGGCAAAGAGGAATTGCCTGCAATTATTGTTATTCACGGGGGTGGTTGGGAAGCAGGGAGACGGCAGGATACGGGTCGGATTATGAATATTCTTGCTATGGGAGGATACTTCGTTGCGGCAATTGATTACAGGTTAACTTCTGAAGGCGGTGGTTTTCCGAATGCAGTACATGATTGCAATGCGGCAATTAGATTCTTAAAACATAATGCTGATGTCCTTGGGGTTGACCCAAAGAACATTGGTTTAGTAGGAGTTTCTGCGGGCGGTCACCTTGCGGTTTTGTCTGCATTAGGTTCTGGCGAATCTCTGATTGATGGGAAGATTAACGGAGAGGATGAATCGACGGCAGTTGCTTGTGTTGGAACAATTAGTGGCGCAGTGATGCCAGAAAAGAGTGAGAAACGTAGCAATTCTCCATACGCAAAGTGGGCATCTCAGCATGGTCACGAAATTGAGTTGACGTTGCCTTCAACATATATTGATGAAGGCGATCCGCCAGTTTTCTTATTATGTGGGAGTAGGGATACGCTATGTCCGTCGCGGTATTCTAAGGTTTTTTCAAAGAAACTCACAAATGCAAATGTTGCATCTGACATCGAAATTGTTTCTGGGCAGGATCACTCTATCAACAAGCCAGAAGCGTATGTAGGGTTGTTGCATTTCCTAGACTCACATCTCGGAGGCAAAAGCGAGTTGGCGTTTGTAGAGTATCTAGACAAAAGATAGAAGCGTCAGATTAATTATTTGGTTGAAGTTTAGAAACAGTTTCGATGAATGCTTCTCGGTGAGCATTGACAGTTTCTTTTGAGCCAAGAATTTTTATATACATTTTACAATCTGGCTCTTGAACTTCAACAACGAGAAGAGCATGATTTTTTAGGTGCCAAGCTGCTCCGGAACCCATGTATTCTCCGTTAAATTCAGCAAGCACAGCATTGCGGCCATTGCAGGGGATAACAAGGATAGTTGGCTTAACAGGAGCACCGTCATTTGTACGGAACATCGATTTGGCTCTTTCTAGATAATGAGCAAAGTTCCCAGCTTCATCTTTATTGAACATCGTGGCAGAGAAGAGTGCTTGATCATCCTCTTTGATATTAGGGACGAGGTAGTTTACGTTTACAGCTTGCGTTTTTTGTGGAGTCCAAATCCAGGTTTCAGGTTTTGGTGTGGTGTAATTTCCGATCGTGATGACGCTATCGTCTTCAGGGGGGATGAGAGAAAATTTGTCAATCCGATCTCGCATACTTTCCTCATCCAGAAGAGAAGTGCTTGAGGTGGTGGGCTCGCTAGGGCTGTCTGGTTTTATAGAGTTATTCTGTGGGGCAGGTTTTGGCGCTGGTGGGGGTTCACAGGCGTTGTTCAGGAGCAATAGAATCAAAATGGGTATTAAACGCTTCATCGGTGTATCGAATATTCTACGTAGAGGATACGCTGTTTCTCCTTCGGCAGAGAAGAACTATGAGCATAAGTGGAACAATTCATCTTTACAACGGAAAAATCCTCGTTGACCCAGAAAAAGTCGAATTTTGTTCTTCAATCACGATTCAAAATGGTGTGGTGACATCTCTCGACGAACCATTAAGTTGCGATGCTCTTTCGGTTGATCTGCAGGGCGCCACGGCTGTTCCGGGGTTTATCGATTCTCATTTACACTTGGTTCTTTCTGCAACGGGTTTAGGAATTGATTTATCAGGTTGCACTTCTAAAGAGGATTTTGTCGAAACTCTAGAAGTTCTACATGAAGAAGATTCCGCTTGGGGGATTTGTTCGCGTTGGAATGATGAACGTTTGGGTGAAATGCCCGCAATGTCGTGGATTCCTAAGAGCATCAAAAAACCCATAATTTGTTATCGCGTTGACCTTCATTCTGCATTGCTCAATGAAGAAGCACTCGCATTGCTCGATAGAGATCGCCTTCGTGTTATGCCAGGCGGCAGTCGAATTGATGAAGGTTTCGTTATGGAGGATGTTCTGTTTGAAGAAGTACTCCCACTCATTCCTGAGCTCCCTTTGAAAGAAAAAATTGCTTGCATGAAACGTGCAATCAGTTTGCTCCATAAGCATGGGATTACGTCTGTTGGAACTATGGAACGTTTGGAGGATGTCCAAACAATTTTGCAACCTCTACAAGAAGATCAGTTGATGCGATTTTACGTCATCTGTCTCGATCAACCATCGGAAGTTTTTTGTGCTGGAAGGAATGTGCTCAACGAAAATGAATATCTCGCCATAATTGGGATGAAATCATTTTTGGATGGTTCTTTTGGTTCTCGCACAGCAAAAATGTACGAAGAGTGGTGTGATGCTTCGGGGTGCGGAGAATGGGCTGGTCACGCATCGAAGGGTGGGCTAAATGCTTGGGTGGCTCAAGTTACAGAACTAGGTCTAGCGCCTGTTCTTCATGCAATTGGTGATGAAGCGGTAGGGAAAGCGCTACGTGCAATCGACGGGCTATCAGAATCTGTGCACGCAAGAATTGAGCATGCGCAATCAATAGCAGAAAGAGACGTGTTGTTTTTGAAGAACAAATGGTTTGGAGTACAGCCATTGCATTTTCTAGATGAAGAAATAGTTGCCGGAAGGGCTTTAGGGACAAAGCGTGCTCTTGAAATGCATAACTGGAGGCGAATGCTCGACGCTGGAGCGCATCTTTCCTTTGGATCTGATTGGCCTGTTGCTCCCCCTATTCCAATAGATGCAATGGCTGTGGCAATTCGTTGCGGAGTGACTCCAATTGAAGCCCTCGTTGCGACCACCCAAAACGCAGCACGTTCCCTTCAGTCAACGAGGATAGGCAACCTTGGTATCGATGCAATGGGAGATGTTGTCGTTTTAGATAAAAATCCACTAAATTGTGACTGGAAAAAGGAGAAGCCTTCTGTGACAATGACAATTCAAGCAGGTAACGTAGTTTTTACAAAGGATGGCAGTAGTGAATGATCGACTTACTCATATAGATTCGCAGGGAAAAGCATCAATGGTCAATGTCTCAGGTAAAAAGCCTATGTTGCGAACAGCGGTTGCAGAGGGTTTCTTTCATGCAAAGGAAAGTGCAATTGATGCTATTCTTTGTGGCGATTTGCCTAAAGGGGAAGCGCTAGCAGTCGCGCGAGTTGCAGGAATACAAGCGGCAAAAAAATGCGATGATTTAATTCCATTGTGTCATCCACTGCCAGTTGAGTACGCTGATGTTCAATTTGAACGCATCGCACCTGACAGAATACGCATTTTAGCAACGGTTATTGTAACTGGCAGAACGGGAATCGAAATGGAGGCACTGACAGCAGTAAGCGTTGCAGGGTTAACATTGTGGGATATGACAAAGGCTATCGATACATCGCTTGCTATTAAAGATATTACTTTAGTTGAGAAGCGTAAAGAAAGTATTGATTAAGAAATATCTACAACTGCTTGGATGAAAGCGCAAATCTTTTCAGGATCTTTCACGCCAGACTCAGATTCAATTCCACTGCTGACATCAACGGCGGCGGGTTTTGCTTGTTGAATAACTTCCTGCACATTGTCAGGCGTCAACCCGCCCGCGATGATGATGGGCGTTCTAAGTGTTGGGATAATTTTTGCAAGTTCAGTGACATCAAATGTTTTGCCTAGCCCGCCAGTTGAGCCATCAACCAAAATTGCCTTTAGGTTTTTGCAGCCGTCCCAGTACCGAACTAATTTCTCATTCCATTCAATTGCTTTGATTACTGGACAAGGTGCACTTTCTACTGTGCTGACATTTTCTTTTCCGCAAAGTTGAAGCCATCCATTCCAATGTTCAAATGGTGTGAGGCTTGGTGCATCTTGCAAAACTGCAACGCCAATGACTTCTTCAGGAAGTTGCAACATCAATTGATCCGCTTCGTGCTTTTCGATAAATCGCGGGGAAGAGGGTACAAATACAAAACCGATTGCATGGGCTCCTGAACCTACCGCTACATCAACGGATTCTCCATCAGTGAGGCCACAGATTTTTATATGAGTTGTTGCTGAACGGTTGTCTAAAAAAAGAGAGCTCATGATTGAACCTCTGCTGTTAGCTTGTCTACCAAAGGGGTGTGTTCAGAAGAGAAGTTGTCAGCGTAGTCCTTGAGAAGTTCTGCCCCTCGGTTCTTATTTTCCAATTCTCGAATATATTTAGCTGCAAGGAGTAGAGCTACTTCGCCTTTGTCTTTAGCTTGTTTATGTTGCACAAGGTACCGCTCAAAAACTTGTGCACCTTTTGCTAACTCGTTCGATTGCATTAAGGAAGCGCCGATTAAGTGAAGTGTTCCCGCATCTGATTTGAAAGAAGGTTTGTCTTCGACAGCTTGCAGGTACTTTACGGTTGCTTGCTTTATGTTTCCATTTGCTGCTTCGTCCGCGATAGAAACTCGTAGAAGATACTCAGGGTCATCTTGTTTTTGGCTTACAGGTTTTCGAACTGAAGGTTGTTCAAAAGCATTTTTATAAGATCGTCTTCTGCTCCATTGTTTTACTAATTGCGTGAGATCGAATTCTGTAGATCGAATCCAGTTGGTTTTTAAACCTATGTACGCGATTAAGAATCCGCTCGCGTACCCACAAAGGTGAACAGCCCATGCAGTATTTCCAGAATGAATACCAAGCAGGCTTGTGATTTGACTGAAAACATCTATTGCAACAAAGAATGCGACTAGGAGCATGCTCGGGAGTGAGTAGATTCCAATAATGAAGAAGACTAGTAGTACGTGTGTTTTTGTCTTCGGAGCCAGAACGACGAATGCGGCTACAACAGCGCAGACTGAACCGCTCGCCCCAACAACACCGTTTGTATGGAGGAGGGTATGCACATACCCGCCAATTGCTCCAGCGCCAAGGTAGAACGCGAGGAAGCCAAGGTGTCCCATTCGATCTTCGACTACTTTTCCAAATGGCAACAGGAAGAGCATATTGAAGATGATGTGAAACCATCCAGCGTGAATGAACTGGTATGAGAAGAGCGATAGAAAGTGGAAGTTGGAACGAGAAAGTGTTCCTTCTGCTTCCAGAGTTGCTAGATAGTGGACAATTGCATTTTGGGATTCCAGTCCGCCTGCCCTCGCAGTTGCCCATTGCAGTGCAAAAATGAGGATATTGAGCCCAATTATCCAGTATGTAACCTTTGGATAGTTGCGATGTTCCACATTTGTGCCAATTGGGATGAGCATTTTCGTATTGTAGGGTTGGAATGTGCTCGGAATGTGCTAAAATGTCTAATTGCACGTGTATTCTTACGTGCAATTTCCAGAAGAGAAAGCAACAAGGGAGGCTCAAAATGAGCACAACTATGCAACAGATGCGCACAGATATTGGACTCGTTCACACAATAGTCGCGCGATCGGCGCTTTCTTTTATAGATGGCGAGAATGGCGTCCTTGAGTACGTTGGCTACGATATTGATTGTTTGGCTCGTCAAAGTACATTTGAAGAGACCACTTTTTTGCTCTGGAATAAACGTATGCCAAGCCGCAGCGAGCTCGCTGACTTTACTGCACAAATTCGAAGCAACTACGAACTTTCTGATCGTATGTGGGACATTATCGTTTCATTGCCTCGCGATGCGAGCCCTATGCACGCTTTGCGAACCTTGACATCAGCTCTTTCGCTGGAAGATCCAGGAGCAGACGATCCTAGCGAAGAAGCTAATGCAAGAAAGTCTCTCGCGATGTTGGCAAAAATGCCTGCACTGATTGCAGGATACGATCGCCATCGAAAAGGTCTTGACTTAATTCGCCCAGACGTTGACTGCACTATCGCAGAGAACTTTCTTTACATGTTAAACGGCGAGAAACCTACCGATCGCATGGCTCGTGCGATGGATATATGTTTAATTCTCCATGCAGACCACGGATTTAATGCGTCTACATTTGCGTCGTTAGTAACAATTTCAACGCTGAGTGACATGTACTCGGCAGTTACGACTGCAATTGGGACTTTGAAAGGTCCTCTCCATGGCGGAGCAAACCAAGGCGTGATGATTATGCTTCAAGAGATTGATGGCATTGATGCCGTTGAAGCTTACGTTATGGATAAGCTTGCAAAGAAGTCTAAAATTATGGGCTTTGGGCACCGCGTTTATAAAGCATACGACCCTCGCGCAACATATCTTAAGACATTTGCCGAAGGCATTGCAGAAGACACGGGTAACACTTCGTTATTCAATTTGAGCAAGCGTATCGAATCGATTATGGATAGAGAGGTCGGAGACAAAGGCATCTATCCAAACGTTGACTTCTATTCAGCGACAACGTACTTCTCACTTGGTATTGACCTAGATTTATTCACACCTTTGTTCGCAATGAGTAGGGTTTCTGGCTGGACAGCGCACTGCCTTGAATATTTAGAAGACAATCGTTTG
>JABHWX010000082.1 GCA_018657585.1 Phycisphaerae bacterium | reverse complement strand
TCTAACTCTAGAAAGTTCAGGAGCAAAGGTCACGTTTGGCGAAAAGGGGTACAGCACACTTGAGCGATTATGGTCACGCCCTACTTGCGACATCAACGGTCTACGTGCTGGGTACATCGGAGAGGGTGCAAAAACAGTTATTGGCGCAACAGCAACTGCAAAAATTAGTTGCCGTTTAGTCGCCCATCAAAAACCGGAAGAAATCCAAAAAGCACTGTTTACATTCCTTGAAGAGAGAACCCCAGAAGGTTGCCGCTGGGACTTAAAAAGTTTTGGAACAGCACCAGCAATCAGTGTGCCTACCGAGTCGCCATGGCTCTCTGCCGCGAGCGAAGCACTCACAAGTGTATTCCCGAAACCTGCCGTACTGATTGGCACAGGTGGATCTATTCCAGTTGTTGGTGAGTTCCAAGAAATACTTGGTGTCGACGCTGTTATGGTTGGTTTTTCACTTGATGACGATTTGATTCATGCACCGAATGAAAAATTTAACGTTGATTGTTTCCATCGCGGCATGCTTGCCCAAGCGGCAATCCTAGAGGCGTACGCAAACATTCATGTTTAGCGTTTTCGCGCTAGTTACCGCCTGCACGCTTGCCGTTGCAGATCAATACACCGTCACAGCGGATTCGATTGGTATTGGTAATAAATGGTGTGGCGGGTTCGTCACTCCCGTTCGTGTAAGTGTTCGTTCCACTTCAGTGAATGCAACCCAAGCATGGGTGCAATGGGAAGTTCCAGATGCGGATGGCGACACGGTCTTTTGGGGGAAACCGATTACCGTTACTCCCGGCACTACTTCATCGACTTGGCTGTATGCACCTGTACAACCTTGGGCAGACAATTCACAGCCTTGGACAATTCGCTTGCGAAACTGGGACGGAAACAAACCAACAGACGAACTTACCAGTACTCGATTTACTGCAAACTCTATTAATGCTTCTACATTTTTTAATAACCAAGGTTTGATAGCCGTAGTCGGAACAAGGCGAATGGGTCTTGAACATTACTTACCTATAAGTCCTCCTGACCCAAAACAAGAAGCAAGCATTATTGTTTCGGGATTAACCTCTAAAGACCTTCCCGATTCTTGGCCAAGTTATGACTCCCTTGACGCACTTGTTTGGGCAGACTCCCCGCCATCACTTTCGATAAAACAAGAAACCGCAATCGAAAACTGGATTGAACGCGGTGGGCATCTTGTTATCTCATTACCAACAATAGGAGACCCATGGAGCATCGGCCGTGAAAATGGCCCTCTCTCAAATCTACTGCAAGGAGTTAACACAAGTGTTGTCGACATTCCCATTGCACAACTCGATGGCGTACTTGGCAGAAAAAATAGCAGATGGTCACTCAATAGTATCACCGCTCGATCACTCATGGCAAATTCTAATTACTCGCCAATTCTTCAATTAAAAAATGGGACTGTTATTGGAATCCAAAAAAACTTTGGGTTTGGCACCGTTACGGTTATAGGGATTGATTTGTCTAGTGGTTTGCTATCATCAATTGGCCTGCCAGAAACACATATTTTGTGGAGGAAAGTATTCGCTAAACGTGGCGACATACCCACGCAAAATATAGTGTCCGCTCTCAGTGAGGACGACCAACTTTCTTCAGGAACACCAACCGTTACAACGGTGCCGCTAGGCGAAATGGTTGCACAAGAAATCGCAATGTCTTCAACTGCTGGAGGCAGGCTAGGGACTGTGTTCTTACTCATTGTTTCCTTTTGGGTTATGAGTGGACCAGTCAGTTTCTTCGTATTACGGAACAGAAAAAGACTACGGTGGGCTTGGGTCATTTTTGCTGGGGTTTCTGCTGTGTTTAGTCTCCTGGCATGGGTACTCGCCACAACTACATCTGGAGTTTTAACACCAATAAAACATGTTTCTATTATTGATCATGTTTATGGCGAAAGTGGTCAACGTGTCATTGGTTGGTATTCGTTGTTCCTGCCCACTTATGGACGATCTCGTGTTTCGCTTGAAGGAGAAGAAGGAAATTTGCTGCTTCCTTGGAGCTCTCCAGATGCTTTGCTTACACCACCTTTCGTTGACAACCGAGAAATTATTGCCAACCTTAGCCATGTTCCTAGCACATTTGATCAACCATCGCGGGCTACGACAGCTAATTTCGCTTATGAGTGGATAGGTGGAATTGATCATTCATTTTATAGTTCTCTAATTCGGATTGATCCAAACGATCAGCCGAGAAATAGCAAGCCATCAAGAAGAAGAAATGAAGTCGGCGCTCTGCAAGGTAAAATTATTAACCATGCAACCAACCCAATACACGATGTCACTATTATCTGGGTTACTGATGTTGCACAACCTCTTCCACCACTAGGAAAATACCAAGACACTCGCGAGGCTCCTTGGAATGCATTGTCACATAGTGGCAGTACGCTTCAGAAAACATACTCTTGGCGTTTAGCTCACTGGGATGATGGTGATGTTATCAATTTAACGACACTTGAACCCGCTCGTGTAGCTGAATTTGATGCCGCAAATCAGAGATACGAGCCGGATAATTCTGTTGGATTTTTAGGTAGGCGAAGGACAGATAAAATTAATTGGCGTAAGGAGTTGGAAATACTCTCAATCTATTCCAACCTTAAGCCACCCATTTATATGAAAAGTGCGAAATCAAAACAGAGCGATCCACAGTTCAAGATTAGCCGAAAAGGTGGGCACGAACTCGATTTAGCACAGTGGTTTGGCAGACCGTGCATTATTGTGATGGGTTTTATTCCAAACTCACCCATCCCAGTAAAAATCTCTGTGGATGGCGAAGAAATTACAGAGAGTACTGGGGAAACTTTTGTACGATGGGTGTACCCACTTGGCGATAGCAAATGATTGAAACAACAAATCTCACTCGGAAATACGGCGACCTTGTTGCTCTCGACAATCTCAACTTGAAGATTGAAGAAGGAGAGTGCTACGGATTTATTGGACCAAACGGTGCGGGGAAAACCACGACTATAAAAATTCTATCCACGTTACTTAAACCATCGTGGGGAGAGGCTCGGGTTGATGGAAAAGTTGTTGGTTACCAAAACTCAGAGATACGACCAATTATTGGATACGTTCCTGACTTCATGGGTTCTTACGACGATATGATTGTGAGTGAGTATTTGGATTTTTTTGCAACATGTTATGGGCTAAGTGGTTCCCAGCGGCACCGTGCAGTTGGCGATGTGCTTGAACTTACTGAACTTAATTACAAAGCAAAATCACAAGTTGCAGGGTTGAGCCGTGGCATGAGTCAACGACTTTCGATTGCACGTGTCTTACTCCATGACCCGAAGGTGTTACTCCTCGACGAACCTGCTTCAGGACTTGACCCAAGGGCACGGATTGAAATTCGAGAGTTACTCAAAGAATTACATCGCATGGGAAAAACGATTCTGATTAGTTCTCACATTCTGCACGAACTTGCTGAACTGTGCACGAGCGTTGGGATTATTGAACAGGGCAAGTTGCTCTTTTCTGGCAAGGTAGATGATGTTTTGAAAAAGGCAAAGGTGGGGCAAGTTATACATATTGAAGTCACTGAAAAAAGCGAAGAAGCTGCATCGTTGCTTCGTGAAGTTGATGGCATTTCAATAGTTGATGTTGTGACAGAAAATGGGCAGGAACGTATTGACATCACCATAAACGCAAATTCATCGCTCGATCGGTCAGAAATCCCCAATCGTCTCATCGCACGTGGATTCCGCATTACTTCAATGCAGGGTGAACAAATCAACCTTGAAACAGCATTCATGCGATTAACAAAAGGACTCGTTGGCTAATTACCTCTGAGGTAATCTCTGTGTACTCCTCTGTGGCAACCTCAGAGGATGAGTACAATGCTCTGTATGGAGTTGTGCCCTGTACTATTACTTGCCGATAGAAGCCGTCCCAATGTCGACAACATTGCAAATGATGTGACTGAAGGATTATCTGACATTGTAGAATTCCTACCCGAAGGCACGAAACCTGAAGATGCGGCCATTGCCATCGCAATTGGTGGCGATGGCACACTCATTAAGCATGGGAGAGACCTTGCAAAACATAAAACCGCGCTGATAGGCGTCAATAGCGGGCGACTTGGTTTCCTTGCTAAATTCGACGCCGCTTCACTCATCGAACAACGCCATTCCATCTTTGCCGCTGACACACCAAGTATGGAAGTTATGCTCCTTGAAGTACAAGTAGACGGACAAGAACCAGTTGTAGCGATGAACGAAGTAATGATTGCAGCAGGCAATCCATTCCGTATTCTTGAATTAGGACTTTCCATTAACAATGTTCCCGCACCATCACTCCGCTGCGATGGAATGATCCTCTCCACCCCCATTGGCTCAACAGCCCATAATGCATCCGTTGGCGGTCCAATTGTAGATCCATCAGCAAAAGCATTTGTGCTTACCCCTCTTGCAGCCCACTCACTCGCTGTCAGGCCGATCGTTCTCGATTTCCACAACAACGTAACCATCAAAATGAAACAAGCTAATGAGGGTACGTCACTGGTCGTCGATGGCGAAGTGCACTGCACACTTCGAGAAAACATGACAATTCAAGTTCAAAAATCCCCACTCACTCTTTCCATCGTGCTTAACCCAACAGTAACCTATTGGAATGCCTTAGTTGATAAACTGCACTGGGCTGCTCCCCCAGGATAATTACAGAACATAAATGGACCCTCTATGATCGACATTAAGCTACTTCGTGAAAATCCCCAACGTTTTATTGACGGCGCTGCCGCCAAGAATATCAACGTGGATATAACAACACTCCTTGATCTCGATGAACAAAAACGACTCCTCACAAGGCAACGAGAGGAACATCGTGCTGAACAAAAACGTATTTCTAAAGAAATTGGTCCTCTAATTGGAAAACTAAAAGGGCAGCTTAAATCTGCAAATGCTGAAGAAAGGGAGGAAATTTCTGAGAAACTCACAGATCTTGAATCGAAACCATCCTCCCTAAAAACTGAGATTCAACGACTCGACAATACACTTGCAGAAATCGAACCGCAATGGAACGATCTTCTACTTCATATCCCACAACCTGCGGATGATGATGTGCCAAGGGGCACCAGTGACGACGACAACGTGCAAATTAGCACTTGGGCACCTTCTGATTTTGATTTATCAAAATCATTTGCCGAGAACCGTGGCTTTGAGCCAAAACCACACCTTGAGCTTGTAAGTGAACTTGGCCTTGCCGACTTTGAACGGGGAGTTAAGATGGCTGGCACACGGCATTACATCCTCACGGGAAATGGTATGCGATTACAACAAGCAATGCTACGTTATGCGTTTGACCTCATCATCAACAAATATGAATTTACGCCAATGGCGGTACCGGTCATTCTTAAAGAAGATTGCATGGTAGGAACAGGATTCTTTCCAACCGGGAGAGATCAAGCGTATCACATAGAAGAATCAAACCGTGGGTCTGGACACGACCTTTTCCTTACTGGAACTGGTGAAGTTGGGCTTATGGGCATGTACGCCGATGAAATTCTAGATGCTAAACTGCTGCCAATCAAGATGGCGACTATCTCGACTTGTTTCCGCAGAGAAGCTGGTGCCGCTGGACGTGACACAGCTGGTCTCTACCGAATACATCAATTTGAGAAGGTCGAACAAGTTGTAATCTGCAAAGCAGACGAAACAGAAAGCCGTAAGTGGCATAAAGAAATGATTGGAATCGTTGAATTCCTGCTACAGCAACTACAGCTGCCCTATCGATTGTTGCAATGTTGCACCGCTGACCTCGGAGCCAAAAATGCAGACATGATTGACGTTGAATGTTGGATGCCCGGACGAGGAGAACTTGACTCAGAAGGTAAACCAAATGGTGGATGGGGTGAAACTCACTCAGCGTCACGCCTTTACGATTACCAATGCCGGCGACTCAATATGCGTTATCGCGATGAAGACGGAAACACTGTCTTTGCACACTCATTAAACAACACTGTACTTGCAAGCCCAAGAATTTTGATTCCTCTTCTTGAAATGCACCAACAAGAAGACGGTTCCGTTGCAGTACCTGCATGTTTGCAACCATACATGAATGGGATCACCATGCTTGAACCCGTTCATGCGCCGAGCATGTAACAACCATGAATAGCGGAGTACCACTTGAAATTCGCAGGCATAAACTTGTTGCAAAGGTGCGAGAAAGTTACGGAAATCAAAAGGTTCTCGTTGGGTTAAGCGGCGGACCGGATTCGATTGCGCTCTTACTCCTTTCCTTAGCAGCAGAAACGCAAAAATCTTCGGGCTGTTCTATCATTGCTGGGCATATTCATCATGGAATTCGCGAAGAATCAGATAATGAACAACGTTATGTTGAATCACTCTGCAAACAATTTGGTGTTGGGCTCTTTACAAAAAGAATTTCGGTTGAACCAAAAAAAGGATCACTTGCCGCTGGAGCAAGAGAAGCCAGATACCACGCACTCTGTAAAATAGCGGTAGAAGAAGGTGCAAGTTGTGTTTCGGTCGCACACCATGCAGATGATCAACTTGAAACCATGCTCATGGCACTTTGTCGCGGAGGAGGAATTAGAAAACTCGCAGGAATGTCGAACAATCGAAAACTCAGCGATGAAATTTCTCTTATTCGCCCACTGTTGCAAACAAATAAAATAGATTTGATTTCAATTTGCGAACTAGCATCTGTATCATGGTGCAAAGACCCAACTAACGAAGATGTAAATACTCCACGGGGAAGGCTGCGAAGAGATGTTATCCCAGTGCTTAGGGAACTCTGGTCATCCGCTGATAAACACGCGGCCAATGCATCGCTAATACTTCAAGCTGCGGCTGATGTTTTTGAAGCAGTTGCACCCGTGGGCAATGTCTGGAAAAGAGAAGAGCTTGCTGAATTCCCGACACCCATCATCGCAGAATCAATCCACTTAGCTGTTGGGAATCGAGCAAAGAACGAAACTGTGAACGCTATTGCTCACGCTGTTGCCGACGGAATCACTGACCCAAGAATTTTTGAATGTAGCGATGCGTGTAACGTATACGTTACAGCACACACCGTGGAAGTTTGCTACAAGTAACTTGCTGGTCCAGCCAAAACAACATTGCCATTTTCATCGAAGTGATAATGCAAAGTCCCACCAACACTTGAAACATAAAATGTACCTTGTTTTCCAGATGTAACAAACACCGAAGCGCCGCCTGTCCCAGATGCATCTGTTGGTCCAACACCACGCTCCCAAGAAGCACACGTTGCGTATTGTTCTTCATCAAGACGAGCAAAGTGCACGTTCATCCCCAGCTTAAAATCAGGAAGATTGCAAAGCTTCTTTCCGAGTTGTTCTCGCATTGCTAATGGATCTTCTTCTGTCCAAAATACTGCGTTCGGGTTTCCCATGTCAACGAATTTCAAATTTGGATACGCATCAATACGTGTTTTTTGAACAATTGGTTTTGACAAAGTAACCGCTACCTCATTGCAACCCTCAGTGACAACACAAGGATTAATGCCTGAAAGAGTTTTGATTCGGACATGATTCCCATCTACCATTCGGTTACGAACAAGATGCAATGCAACACACCGAAGCCCGTTGCCGCACTGCTCTGCCTCGAGTCCATTTGCGTTATAGATTCGCATTGATGCATCTGCGATGTCGTCATTTTTAACAACCAGCAAACCGTCCACATCCTGATGATTACGTAGTAAATTTTCAGGAGTTTCGTCACCGAAATGAATCAGGAACGTATTTGATGCTCCATGCATCATTACATCATGCGACACATTCATACAATGAATCTTAGCACGAGCAGAGAAAGTATTCCAATTTTTATAAAGCGAACTCGTGTGTTTATAGGAATTTTCAGAAGCGGAGAACCAACAAGGCTTCTAAGATATTGCTGTCTTTTAGAGATAGAACCATGCAAATAATCACGACGTTGTGGGGAGTGCCCATTTAAGAAGGCGATAGCTTGAAGTGCCTTCGCCATGGAGTTAGCCGCATCTTCCGTAACAATGTCGCTTCCAGACGTTCTTGCAAAATCAACAACAGCATACGTGTCGGCTTGCTTTTCAAACTGTCTAGATACCAGCACGAATGCAATAATTGCACATATCCATTTGGTGCTTTTCAAAGCAAGAAAGTGAAGTTCCACTCCTGCTACTTCAGTAAAATAAAAAACCCAAAGCATTACACAAACAAAAGTAAGCCATAGGAATGTTGTATGCATAAACTTATGGTGTGCGAATTCATGTCTTGCAACTGCAACAACTTCGCTCTGGGTCAAGTCTCGTAAAAGTTTATCTGAAAAGAGAACAAATTTTCGCTGAAACAGCAAACCGTATGCCAAGGCATTAAGAATTTTATAATGTGTGTGGAGGATATAGATGTTTGGTTTTTTAATACCTGCGTTACTGGCAACTTGCGTAATTGCGTTTTTTACTGCACCCTCTTTTATTCTTGAAGTAGGGAGAATTGTTAAAAAATACAATGGAGCAAGAGCATAAAACAGGAGTAATATTGCAAGCCAAACAAAACCAAAATCCCCCGTACTTTCTTCTACCTCTTGTATTCCCAGAATAAAAAGTACGATAAGCAATAACATTAATACATCAAATCGCAACCGATGTAACACCCAAGAAATTTTGTTTCCAATTGGTGATGTAAACCACCACAAGGCAACTAAGAAAATTATCGGGGGGAGCACGGCAACAATTTCGTCGACCAAAATAAGATCGCCAGTAACCAATCGAACGTGGTACAGCCAAGACATTCCAAGCAATGCTATTAACCAAGAAAATAATATAACCGTAACTGCAATACTAATTCTTGCGGCAGTATGCTTGCTTAGAAGAACTACTATTGTTGCGATAAGTGGAATCGCAAACAATAGAAATGCTAACACGTATCCATTTTCAGATACCTGTTCGTATGTTTCTGTTACCGATAGCGATAGACCAATCGCCAGAATGAGTGAGATTGATCGGATCATCAGTTTATCGAAATAGTTCCAAGATCAACGACAACTCCATGATGTCTGTAATAGTCAACGTTCATCGTATGCTCATTCACATAGGTGAGTACCAAGCAATTCGCACGTGTATTTGTAGCGTAATTTTTATCACCCATACCCGGGCCTGCGTGGTCAGCGTTTCGATACTCTTGGGCATGAAAATGAAAATGAAAGAGTGCGGTGTACGCAGAATCAAACATTTCTTGCGATGCGTTGAACCTACGGTCGTGATGCCGGATTTTTGGTTCAAATTCCAAAATTTCAAATCTGCCTTTTTCATCAAGCGCAATTACTCCACCGTACTCAGTAGTTTTATCAAGGAAATCACGTTTTGCATAGTCGAATAAATGAGACCGAACTTGTGGGACGTTTAATGCCTTCAGTGCAATTTCTAATGCAATCGCATCGCCCCAAGTGAGTTTATGCTGATGAGTCGCAAGTAATTCACTTCTTGAATCATAACTGCCACCACCTTCTTGTTCGTAATAATGTTTTTTGTTGCGAATTTTTGAAGAAACACTTTGAACTATGCTCCGAGTAGAGCGTGAGAGGTCGCCTGGCTCACCGTGCCTTCTAAGAGACACTGCAATTGGAATATCACGCATCTCTATTTCTCGTCGTCGCTCATCGTTTAGTTCGCTCAATGTTTCCATCGATTCACTCCAGAAGTCTTTGTATTCTGGTTTTGCAATTTCGCGAATCCATAATATTTCTTCTCTGCGATGTGGAACAATTCCAAAGTCGGTCATTGCTTTACGTAGATCAATGAGAAAACTGTCGTCGTCTGCAATTCTTTCACTGTTTAGCAGTTCAACGAGTCGCTCTCGTTCAGCAAGCCTGTGCATTAACTCCCAGCACCTTGTTCGGTACCCCTGCTTCCATGTTTTATTTGACTCTACCAACGAATTGAAAATCACATCTATCACTTTATCTTCACCTACTAACCGAGCGAGTGCCTTGTACTCGGGTCGATCCATTTCACTTTCTACAAACATGTTAGGAATTGCCCACGAACTAATTAGTGCTTCGTCGAGTTCAATAATTTCATTGTCTGCAATCCATTCGCAAAGTAATACGAGCCAATTCCAATTCTCAAGTCGTGGAAGTTGTTGTCTAATTAGTCGGGTAGTTGCCACTGGATCGGCTGCCCAGAGCCGCTCAAGCGAAGCCATCCTCGCATCGTTGGTGTAACCCGGTTTCCACAAAATGCGTTGGAGTAGTTCTCTATAATGTTCGTCCTCGATACCAACTTGAGTATCAAGTAGATCCATTGCATCTATATGACGAGCAGAAGGTTGCCCTGTCTCGTTGAGTGCCGAATATGGGCTTTTGATGGTTTGCCCGCCACAAGAAAGAAGTGTAGCAAAGAGAATTGTGATTACTATGATTCGTTTCATGTTGCACAGTGTACAGGTGGTAGCGGAAAAAACGAGTTCAGCGTACCATTTAGCAGTATGACTTCTGAAGAAGCAAAAACAGATGATCCTCTTTACAAAGAAGTGGCTGAAGTAATTGAACTCATTCGACCCTCTATTCAAGCTGATGGTGGGGATATTGAACTGGTTTCTGTTGGGATAGACGGGGTTGTATCGATTCGATTTCTTGGTGCCTGCATTGGTTGTCCATCGCTAGATATGACTCTCCAGGGAGGTATCGAGGCAACGCTCAAAGACCGAGTACAGGGGATCGCCCTTGTACAGGCTGTCGAGTAGACACCTACACTCACAACATACTATTATTTAAGAGGTTGTAACGCCTGTTTTCATGTAAGACTGGAAATGAACGTAAGAATTTGCTACGATATTCGATGGTGGTTCGCGCAGGCTGCGCGATATTTCTCAATGTGGAAGTGGCGACAGGAGGTTCGCAAATGCTCGTAATTACTCGCAGAGAAGGGGAAGAAGTTGTCATTGGTGACCCCGCAAATCCGTTGGGGGTCATTCGCATCGCTACTATCAAGGGCGACCGTGTTCGCATTGCGTTGGATTTTCCACGTGAGATTGCGGTACATCGTCGAGAAATTGCCGCTGAAATCGCCAAGAATGGTCCAGCGATTGCTGGCAAAATTCGCCCCGCATCTAAAGAATAGCGAACTCTGAACAATTTATGTACGTTCCCAGAGAGCTCGGGGCAGGCAATTGCATGCTTCTCCGTAACCCTTGTACCTACCTGCGGAAAACCCAAAAAGAAAAGCTCGCGGCATGTGGTGGGTCATGCCGCAAGCCAAGGGAAGGTTGGTCGAACATAAGTCCGACCGGCTTGAGGAAAAGCTCTCGACACGGGCACGAGTCGAGAGCCCTGAATTGTTCAGTATCTTGCGTCCGTGCAGATACTTTCACTGAAAAGAGTCGTCCTTGACTCATAAATGCAGCAATTTGCTGCGAATATTTCACACAAGGTTTGACCGCCATCCGTGGCGCTGAATCCCTCGCGAACTGAGCGTCCCTGCTCAGCGATTGAAATTAATTTGTTCATGAATTGGGGCTCCCACTGTCTTTGGAGCGC
>JABHWX010000081.1 GCA_018657585.1 Phycisphaerae bacterium | reverse complement strand
TCTAACTCTCTGTGGCACTGTGCCCTAACCTGCAATCAAAGGTTGGTGGACGTTATCCACCACCGTGTCCTACCGTGTCCGGACTTTCCTCGCGTCTCTTGCGAAACCCGCGACCGTCTGTCCACCTACATATTGTACGCCATCAAGTACACTGCGTACATGGCAGAGAAGAAACCAACACTCGTCGCGTGGATTGCCCCTGAGCAAGCAAAACTTGTAAAAGAAGTTGCAAAGGCTTCAAAAGTGAAGCTCGTTGCGATAGGAACATCAAATCAAAGCGATTTGCCTTCTCTTGGAGAAGCATTAAAAACAGAAACTTGCAGTGACATACGCTCCCTTGCAACCACATACGACGATTCGATTCTCTGGATAGCGAAGCCGCAAGCATACGAAGTTGAACTCTGCGAATTACTTCGCCACCGTGCAACTCAAACCGTCACAACAACACCACTATCTGGAGGAATGAATGATCTTGTCGAAGAAGCTGGAAAAACTCCCGCCGCGAAATTCATTCCCCTTATGCGAAGAAGCGCTAGTTATGGCGAAGCCCAAGACGACATAGAACAATTTGGGCAGCCGATATCTGCACATTGCACAATGACGTGCTCGTCGGTTGAGGGATCGCTATGGTCGCGGCTGTTCGATGCCATGGATTTCATTCATGGACTCTTCGGCCACCCTGAAATAGTCCAAGCGTTCTTACATAGCAATCGCGTACCCGACGAACCAAGTGATTTGCGCGGGCACATGACAGTAAACTTGCAATTTCAACATAACCGTGTTGCTACTTTACTGCTCAGTGATCAATCAACTTGGAAACGCGAATTACAAATTATTAGCGAAGACCATTCGTTAACGTTCGGCGATGCGGAAGTGACCACAGCACAATTAATCGCTGACGGTATCCATTCAACCGAAACTACTTCTGCCGATGCTCCTCGAGTTCTAGCCCTTTGCGAGGCCGCACGACTCAGTTGTTTAACCGGCGCAAGCGAACAGCCCTCCCGCGTCCTCGAAATGTTTTAATTATCTCAGGATAATTAAATGCCGATAGCTTGATGCAACGGCACAATCACATCTGGAACAATTCTATGTTCTGCAATATGTTCTATATGACCAGAAAGTCTATTAAACGTAGCCCCTAAATCTTCAAGATCTTGAATCGGTCCATTTTTTCTAACCGTCAAAAAAACACTTATTGGCTCATCTTGGTACATTTGAGTCGCTGTTTCAGCAGCGGTTGTGCGAGTTTTAATTTCGACGAAAGCTTGCAAGTCACATGCTTCATTCAATGCAAAACCAATTCGGGGTTGTACATCAATCAATTGCTCAATGTTGTCATCTACGAGGGAAGCTAAAGGCGAATCACCAAGAAGAGTACGCATCACCAGTGCATTGCGATTTTCGCGAGCGTGCAAATCAAAACCAAATACTAATTCAAAGCATTCAATTTGTAATGGAGTAAGCGAAAGGTAATAAGGAGCCAATTCTAAAACAAGTTTATGCAAGTCGTACGCCTTGTCAGCATGTATTGGGTTCACGAAACCAGAAGCAATTGCGCGTGGTCTAAGCCCAATCCATTGGTACCTGCCTTCTATTTCGGATGTTTCCAACGCAAGTTCATCTTCAAACGGACGAATGCGTTCAAATTCTGGAATCTCCTTGCGGATACGCTCAAACATATCTGTCGCCGATTCCTTGACTTTTGGTAAGTCCACACTAAGTGAAATTTTCTGATTCACATAAAAATCGCTACAAATGGTGGTGAAGGATTGCATCGTGTACATGATACCAGAGCGCGATTATCGAACGAGCGGTTGCCACTTCAAATACGTAGCACTTCGCCACAACCATTCGAACGGTCCGAAACGGAAGTGCTTAAGCCACAACAAACTAAAGAAAATCTGGAATACCCAGATAGCAATAACTACAAAGAGAAGTTCTACTCGTTCGAATTGACTAAACCAGCCAAACCCATGTCCGTAAAAAATCGTTGTGCAAATGATGGTTTGTCCAAGGTAATTCGTGAGTGCCATTTGCCCAGTTGCGGCAAGGGCTTTCCTCGCAAATGTAAACAAACCAAGTTTGCAAACAAGCATTACCAAGCAAATCCAGACAAACGCAACAAAGACACCGCCAACAAGATTCCAATTGCTATCGAGGAATCGATTAATCGCTGGATCCCATCCATGCTGCTGCTTATACCAAACACCGATCGCAATAAGAGGAAAACCTAGAAGCGCGGAAATGATTGCCGTTGCGCTATAAAACCGGACAGATTTTGAAGCCGACAATATCTTCCATTTATAGGCAGCCATGCCTACCATCATTAGCCCGACGCAATGCCAGAATAAAAAGAGAGGAAAAATGATGAACTGCAACATTGCTGCAAGCATTGCACGATGCGGCAATTGCCCAACCCAAGGTCCAGTGTAAGCAGATATTTCCGCTTGCATTTCAGGTGAATTTATCAGTGCCGTCTCCTGCATTCGAAGAATTTCTTCCTCTGGCCAGAACTGCATAGTCCAGTAGAGGAGCAACCCAAAGCCAACAGGCACTACAAACATCATGACAAAACCAACGATGAATAAAACTGCCGGTTTCCAGTTTCGCATAGTTGCGATAAACATGCCGCATAATGCGTACGCAACAAGAATATCCCCAAACCACAGCAAATACGCATGCAGCATTCCAATCACAAATAGCCAAAACATTCGACTCGTTTGCAATTTCCAAGCAGAGTGCCCTTTTGCTTTTGCGCGTTCCATAAAAATACAAACACCAGCGCCAAACAGGATGGAGAATATAGACATGAATTTCGTATCTGCAATGTAGTGCAAAATTAACCATGTGTACCAATCAGCACCTACAAGGTCGTTGTATACAGAAGGAGATTCGTAGGCGGACGTCACCATCGAAAACGAAACGATATTCATGAGTAAGATGCCGAGAACAGCAACTCCACGTAAAACATCTAGCGATACTATTCGGTCTTTAAGCGTTACAGGTTGTGAGTGTTGAACATCCAATGGAGCACTGCCTTAGTATCGGACAAGTCTTCCAATAGAAGTTCTGGCCTCGATGCTTCAAGTGTAGCATGGTCGTGAGAACCTGTGCAAACAGCGATTACTCTGCATCCCGCAGATTGCCCGCTTGTTACATCGTGAATGGTGTCACCAAGAAGGACAACTTGTTCATGTTGCGTACTTTGCGCAATTGCAACCGGTGGCAATTCAGCCCTCACACTTCCATCGGTACCCCAGGCGTTCGCTGTAAATACTGACTTGTCTAAACCCGACTCAACTATTTTTGCAGTCCCGGTTTCTTTATAATTCCCAGTAACAACACCAAGGGTCACGTTGTGCATTCCAACGAGTTCGTGAATCAACTGTTCTACACCAGGCAAAACTCTAACCGTGACTTCTTTTATATTGCGCTGCAACGTTTCTGTATATAACGCACGAAAAGTATCGTGGCTTTCTTTGGTACACGGAATATTGTACTTTGCGCATATATCATCCCAAATGAGCGGGTCTAATCTGCCTCCAACTGGAATTCCTTCAAGAGTGCAATCAACACCATGTAACATTGAAACTGCTTCGTTAATTGAACGAACTCCAACACCTTCTGAAGAAAGCATAGTGCCATCAATATCAAAAAGGACTAGCATTAGGCGCAGGTTGCGGAAACAGCAATTGCAACTTTTGACGCTGCATCTTCAAGGTCTGTTGCCGTTTGCATAGTTGGCAATTCAGGTTGTGCAGCCACCAAAATTTCACGAGCCCTGTCAACATTTGTGCCTTCCAATCTGACCACGAGTGGGACGGTGAAGCCAACTTCTTTTGCAGCAGAAACAATTGCTTCAGCAATAACATCGCATTGCATAATCCCGCCAAAGATATTTACAAGTACACCTTCAACTTTATCATCAGACAAAATGATTTTGAACGCTTCAGTCACAGTTTCTAATGTTGCAGCGCCACCGACATCAAGGAAATTCGCAGGGCTTCCACCATGCAATTTGATAATGTCCATAGTTGCCATCGCTAAACCAGCACCATTGACTAAGCATCCAATATTTCCATCAAGTGCAATGAAATTTAGTCCATGTTCCGATGCACGAAGCTCTGCCTCATTTTCTTCCGATGGATCAAACATTTCTCTTAGATTTGCATGTCTAAATAGAGCGTTGTCGTCAAAATTGAATTTTGCATCAATTGCAAGAACTTGTCCGTCAGGAAAATCTTCACTGCTTGGAGTAACAATCAAGGGATTAATTTCGGCAAGTGATGCATCTGTTTCTTGAACCAATTTTGCCATCTTTACCATGATGTTTGTTACCTGAGAAACTTGTTTGCCAACAAAACCTAAATCAAATGCCAGTTGCCTTGCTTGATATGGTTCCAATCCTGCTAGTGGACAAATCGAAACAGTTTTTATTGCATCTGGATTTTCATGCGCCACCGTTTCTATTTCTACACCACCTTCGCTAGAAGCGATAAGCGTATTCGTTCCGTTTCCACGATCAGTCGTAATTGCAAGGTAATATTCTTTATCAATATCAACACCATCTGCAATGAGAACCTTTGTTACATCAAGACCTTCTGGGCCAGTTTGCACCGATACCATTTTGTTACTGAACATAAACGATGCTGCCTCATCGACTTCTTCAGGCGTGCGACAAAGTGTAACAAATCCTGCCTTACCCCTGCCACCTGCATGGACTTGTGCTTTAACAACGAGTAACGTTGCGCCAGCATCAAAGAGTGATTTTGCTGCATCGTTTGCAGCATTGATAGATGTTACCATCGTACCGGAGGGAACAGGAATTCCCGCATCTGCGAGAAGTTGACGTGCTTGGTATTCATGAATTTTCATAGAATCGATAATTATACAGCAACAAAAGGAGCCCTGTCATGGCTGCAACACCATCTAGAATGATTCCTATAGGAACGGTAATGCCTACATTTTCACTTCCAAACTTAGATGGCGCACAATGGTCACCTTCAAAAGATTCAGAAGGAACTCTCGTGGTATTTATGTGCAATCACTGCCCCTATGTTATCCATGTGGCTGATACGTTACAAAATTTGTATGAGGTATGTCTGTCCAACAATATCGAGATGATTGGGATTAACTCTAACAATTTCGAGGCATACCCAGACGACAGCCCAGAAAACATGATTCGGACATCAGATTTGTATAACTGGGATTTTCCCTATTTGCTTGATAGAGAGCAGTCTGTAGCAAGTTCTTTTGGTGCCACTTGTACGCCAGATACCTTTCTTTTTGACAAAGACAACAAATTATTCTACCGAGGGCAGTGTGATGATTCTCGCCCTGCGAAGGGCGTATCGACAGGTTTAGACCTGATATCAGCGATTTCTACGCTCATCGCAAACGACCCACCGCCTTGCAACCAAAAACCTAGTATTGGTTGTAATATCAAATGGAAGTAGTAAAAAAAAAAAGAAAAATTTCTATTTTTTACTACAAAGCTGTTTTTTGACGCATACTACTTATATACAACTTTGGACTCCCGGACTGGGACGATTCCTACACGATGCCCCATAGGGCAACACGGGCTCTTGAAGTACCGTTTCGGGGGACATACGAGAGGAGCCGTCCCAGTCTATTTATTACCATTTTCACTTACACAAATAGAATAATCCTCGTATCATGAATAAAGAATTGAAAGAAACGAAGCATTACGTACGTTCTATTTAGGTAAATCAAATTAACAACCGAAAGCTTCATAGGAAATACAGGAGGTTCACCATGAACAGGACTATTTTAGGACTCACTCTTACGGCACTCGCAACGACATCTTTACTTGGATGTACTAAGACGGAAGAAGGCGCTGCATGGGGTGCTGGAATCGGCGCCCTTGCTGGTCAGGCAATCGGCGGAGATACTGGAGGCACGCTAATAGGTGCAGGCATCGGAGCACTTGTCGGTGGTGCAGTTGGAAGTAGCCAAGAGCAAGAAGCGCAACAGCAACAACAACAACAACAGGCACAAGGTTCTACCATGCGCCGCACGACTATCCATGAAACGCTCGACGCTGATGGCAATGTCATAAAAACAGGCACAACTACAACAACTTCAAGCCAAACTAGCGATGGATACACAGGTCTTGAAGATTAATAGCACAGTAGGACTGACAAGAACAAGAGCAACGATACGAATAACGTTGCAAAACACGAAGGATTAACTATGAAAAAATTACTTACAACACTAATAGTAGCCGCGCTCGTAACAATTTCGCTTACAGGTTGCACAAAAACAGAAGAAGGTGCAGCTTGGGGCGCTGGAATTGGCGCGCTTGCAGGACAAGCAATCGGTGGTGACACAGGCGCTACCCTTATTGGTGCAGGTGCTGGCGCACTCATTGGCGGAGCAGTCGGTAACTCACAAGAGTAATTATCAGTACTTTCAAATAGACCCCGCTCGGTGAGCGGGGTCTATTTAATTGTCTTTCAACGTATCGAACATATAAATTGGTATTTTTGCTTGCGACAACTCTGTTGGCACATTGAAAAAGAGCCACCCACGGGATTTGAACCCGTGACCTAAGCTTTACGAAAGCTTCGCTCTACCAACTGAGCTAGGGCGGCGGAGATTTTAATTATGCATGAATGTCAGAATTGATGTGTTTGGATTATCCAATGCACCATTGAGGCGTGCCGCAGCGTCTGCAAGATACCCATTTGCGTTCTTTGCTAAATCTACCACTAAATCAACTCGCCACTTCTCAGCATTATTTCCCCATCTCCTCACGGAACCTGCTGCCTCATCAAGCAACATCACTCTTTGGTCCAAGTCGCCTTCTTTTAGTGCTTCATCAATGAGCGCCCTTTGCGCAAGTGGATCGTCAATCATTGCAAGAGTCTGGGCAATGACGATTTGTGCATCTGTATCCGAAGTTGTGAGTGCAGAAATAAGCGTCCCTGTTGCATCATCAACTTCAAGCACGGTATCTGCCAAAGCAATATCACGAAGTACTTCAAGCGAGCGGTTTGAAAAGGACAACTGTTCCTCATAACTCAATCGTCCGCCTGAGGCTTTAGAAATTAAATCTTCAATAACTCCAAGTTTTGCAGAATCAGAAACTGCAGAATCGGAGGTTTCAATCATGTCTCGATTGCCAATTGCATTTGCAAGAATTTGCGCATCACTACCTGATGTTAATACGTACGTAGGTGTAACCGTTGTTTTTGGTAACGATGCAAGTTCATCAGCAATCGCGGTTCCTTGAATAGAGCTTCGCGACAGAACAACTGCTAAGTCAATCCCCGGAACAACGCCTGCTAAATCAACTGCTTCAGCAGCAGAGGAGCCCTGCCCAACCACGGACCAGCCATTCGTATTGAGAAATGCCGCCATCTCTCTTCGGGCTTCTGCATCATCTCCAATAACAATCGCAAAAAGATCACCACCACTACGAACTGCAGATGCTAACAACGGAACTACTCTATAACTTCCAGTAAATGGTTTTTTAGGCAATGTCGAAGCTAACGTTAACGCTGACTCATACTGCACTCTCCTATCTGGATAGTACATTGCGCGAATCATCGGTTTCTCTCCAGAAAGCAACGATTCTGCGCCTGCGGTTTCTGACAGGGCTGTTATCGCTTCCAGAGCAAGGGCAGTGTCTTCAAGAGCTAGCGCACGATCAAGGACCATCTGCGCAACATGAGGTCCAAATACCGTAGCGTAAAATGCTGGGCTGTACGGCAAATCTCCGTGTACCAAGTCGTTTTTTCCGGCAAGTTTGCGATCACGACGTAAGTTTGCTGCCATGAACAGACCGATTGCGATTTCATTTTTTGGATTTATGCTGAGAGCGTTTGATGCGTGTGTCATAGCCATCACGTCGCCGTAGATTTCTTGTGGAACATCTAACATATCGAGATTGTTTTGAGGATGCCAATACCAATGCAAATTCAAATCACCGACTGGTGAGATGATAACCGAATCTATTCCGTCAAAATATTGATTTGCTACAACAGTCAGAAGGTCCGACAAATTTATTGTTTCGTCAACGCCAATTCTAGCTAGTGCTTGCGATGCTGCTTTCTTCACTGCAGGAGGTTCATTCTCGTCTTGAAATACCGAAACAATTGCAGGCGCAGAATGTGGATACCTGATATCCCCAAGAGTTTTAATAACAACAAGTTTGGAATTATTATCAAGATGTGGAAGAGCAACTGATAAAGGAACCACCGCATCCCTACCAATCTGAGTTAACATGTCACGGACTCGACGTGCAGTTTGTGCATCTGAAGAATTTTGCAAAGACTCCAGCAGTAGAGGTACAGCATACTCACCCGCTTCTTCCAACCGTTCCTCAGCGAGGATTCTTTGCCGAACAGTTCCGTTCAACAAAGAAATGGATTCTTTCAAGCGTGCTGCGTTACGAATCAAACTTGTTCGCCCCATTTCAAACCGTGTTTCAAGTTCAGCAGCAAGTGGTTCTAAATCTGTTACGTACATCGCCCAACCAATTGCACGATCAAAACGTTCATGGCGTTCTCTCGTTTCAGTAACCATTTTGTAAAAATCTTCATCAGACATTTTGTTCCGAATCAACTTCATAGCGTTCCCCTCAGCATATTCCACATTCGCGATCAACGAATAATGAATGAAATTATCAAGGTCAGACACAGCATCAGAATCTTGTGCGAAAAGCACTGAGGGCGAAATTGCCAAAGCAAAGGCAATGAATGTAATAAAAAAACGATTTCCAATGTTGAACATGTTCTTGCTCCGTGAGGGTAGCTAAATCACGGCTTTGCCAGCCGCTACAGAAGTGATCGCATATCTTACCGTTTTTTGTTGCCAACGCAGTACTAAAAACCCTATACTTCCCATATCAGGGCGTTCTGCGGGTGTTCTGCAGACTAGCCGCCACCAGTGACGGCTAAGGGAAGGTGGTGAAAAACCACCGCGGACGCGCCGCCGTAACGAGGATGCCACTTTAATTGGCAATTCTTACTTCTATGCCACTGCTTGGAATCCAAGTGGGAAGGT
>JABHWX010000080.1 GCA_018657585.1 Phycisphaerae bacterium | reverse complement strand
TTGTTCGCCGTCCATTAAGACAATGGATGTTCAGAATCACAGCGTTCGCCGACCGGCTGCTCGAAGATCTTGAGGACCTAGACTGGCCACAATCAACACTTCGAATGCAACAAGAATGGATTGGTAGAAGTGAGGGCGCAGACGTATATTTTTCACTCACTGAAAGTGATGATTCGATTCTTGTATACACCACAAGACCAGACACACTCTTTGGTGTTACGTTCATGGTTCTCGCTCCAGAGCACCCACTTGTAGTGGATATTTTGGATCATCCACCAAACGGCGTCGAGGTAGAAACTGTACGTGCGTATGTCGACGAAGCGAAAAACAAATCCGATGTCGATCGTATGGTTGACCAAAAAGAAAAAACTGGTGTTTTTACTGGAATCTACGCAGTCAACCCCGCATCGGGAGAAAAAATTCCTGTTTGGATTGCGGATTACGTACTTATGGGATATGGGCATGGCGCCATCATGGCAGTACCTGCTCACGACCAACGTGATTTTGATTTTGCTACAACGTTTGACATTCCAATTCGTGAAGTAGTTTCCCCGCAGCAAAATGAAGACGCTATCTGCTTTTCTGGGAACGGTGTAGCAATCAATTCATCAAGTGAAATTGTTTCTATCGATGGTCAAAAAACCGAAGAAGCAAAACAAACTATTATTGCTTGGCTTGAAGAATCTAGCACAGGCAGTGCTAAAGTCAATTACAGGCTCCGTGATTGGTTATTCTCAAGGCAACGGTATTGGGGAGAGCCGTTTCCGGTAGTATTCGATGAGGATGGTTTGTACTACCCAGTGGGTGAAAATACACTTCCGGTTGTTCTCCCTAACTTAGATGACTACACACCCGCAGAATCTGACGATCCACAGCCATTACTTGCAAAAGCAAGAGAGTGGTTGCACACAACCGCTGGAGAGGCTGGGGTAGATCCAGCGCTCCTTGATCAAAACACGCCAGTTACTAGAGAATCAAACACCATGCCTGGTTGGGCTGGTTCATGTTGGTATGAAATTCGATTCTGCAGCCCAAATGAACATACACGTTTTGTAAATGCAAAAGCAGAGAAGTATTGGATGGGAAATGGGATTGATTTGTATATCGGTGGTGCTGAGCACGCTGTATTACACCTCTTATACGCACGTTTTTGGCACAAGCTTTTATATGACCTTGGAGAAGTAACTTGTAAAGAGCCCTTTCAAAAATTATTCCACCAAGGGTTACTCACGAGCTTTTCGTATCAACGAAGTAACAAGACACTTGTTCCATCAAATATGGTCAAAGAGCAAGATGAAAAATTTTATGAAATTGAAACAGGCGAAGAAGTAGAACGTGTTATTGCAAAGATGAGCAAATCGCTTCGCAATGTAGTAAACCCTGATGATGTCATTGCAGAGTATGGCGCAGACACCCTTCGCCTTTATGAGATGTACATGGGACCGCTCGAAGCCTCTGCCCCGTGGAATACAAGAGATATCGTAGGAGTTCACCGTTTTTTGCAAAGGGTTTGGCGTCTTGGGATTGACGATGCAACTGGAGATGTTCACTATAGTCTTGGCCAAGAACCAAACGCTGAAGTTGAACGCGCTTTGCATGCCACAATTGCAAAGGTCACTGATGACATTCCAAAACTTGCATACAACACTGCAATTGCTTCGATGATTGAATTTGTTAATTCATCAACTTCAGCAAATGCCTTAACAACTGGGCAACTTGATCAATTCCTTCGTATTCTTTCACCATTTGCGCCGCACATTGCACAAGAAATGTACTCAAGGATTGGTGGTGAGGGATATATTTCAACGCAACGCTGGCCAATATTTAACCCATCCCTTCTCGTCGATTCGGTAATCGAAATGCCCGTCCAAATTATGGGGAAGGTTCGTGGAAGAATTACCGTACCGGCAGACGCTAATCCAAAAGAAGTCGAAGAACTCGCTTTAAACAATGAACATATTGCGTTGTTGCTTGAGAATGTTACCGTACGAAAAGTAATTGTTATTCAAAATAAAATCATTAACATAGTTGCAAATTAACCATGACAAACGAATTTAATATCGTAGATTTTGCAGGTCTCAATAGTGACAGACCTTGGGAACTAGAACAATCAACCCCAACTGACTTTAGAGCCGTGGTTGAAGGAAAAGAAATTTGTTCCATTGACGAACTTGGAAAGAGTATTGCTTCCTTCATTGGAGAAAGTATTGAAGCAGAAGAAGTTGAATCACCAGATGGCGATATTCCATGGGCGTTACGTGTCCGTGTTGTGGGGCTGCCAACAGATTTTGTTATTTGGGCAGAACCGCTGAACGAAGCAACTCTTGAAGCAGCAAAAATAGAAGCTGGATGGATACTTGCATTACAAACTGTATTGCACCCTGGCGATCCGCTCACTCACTTTTCAAACCTACTTCGACTGATTGGAGGAATACAATTACCCATACATAGTGTGTGCGATCTCGCTACGGGTCGATGGTTCCCAAAGGATATTATTGAAAAAGTGTTCGTGATCGATGATGTTGAACCACCCGAAGAAATACTGTGGATTACTCGCCTTGTTGAAGCGCCTGAAGACAACGATCCAGAGAATCGTTGGGCTTGGGTTTCTACACATGGACTTAATCGTTGTGGACGGGTTGAACTAGAAATGCTTGGTGTTCCTGCTGTACTTTGCTCTGAGGCTGTCCACATTGTTGATGGACTTGCAGCACTCACTCTGGAAACCCCTCTCCCACCGGTAGGTCAACCTATTTCGCTAGGATCTAACTTGCTCGTATCTCTTATGGCTTGTGATCAAGCGTTGGGGATGTTAGATGAAAAAATGCCGGGGCTAGAAGATCACCTCACACCATCTGTTGCTATTTGTTCACCTGACGGAACAAAAGTATTCCCAGAAGACGCCCTGCAAACATTAAACCTTGGTGAAACCGCTGTCATGAAAACTACTAGAAGCACGAATAGACAATCGTTGCTTGCGAGAAACCAGTGGGGTCTGCTTGTAAAAACAGTAAACCAAATTGGTGAAAGTGAACATGCCACTTGCCTTGTACAGGTTCCTTGGTCAAATACTGAAGACCCAGAAGCTCCACGTGAATATCTATGGTTTAAGGTGGTTGAAGCAAACAACACTCAAATTGTTGGCGAACTTGCTCACAAACCAGCGCTTGTAACAAACCTAGAAGAAGGACACCGTGAGAATATTATGCAAGATGATCTCTCCGACTGGGTAGTCGTAACACCTGTTGGACCAATGGGTCCTGGCGATGCTGATGCTATTGATAGCTTTTTAGATCAATTCAATAGTTGAAGAACTGCAACAATAGCACCTGATAACAAAGCGATAAGAACGCAGAAGAAAGCTATCATTGCAAGCACCGGCATGCCTCCGGACTTGTATGGTGAACCTGTACCTTCTCCGATTGATTCAAGTTCGTCCCAATCAATATCAATGGAATGCCGCTTGTTTTCTAGAAGCACTTCTCTTGCTCGTTCAAGGTCTTCGCTCTGCACCTGCAAGGGTACTCCAAATCGACCGGCTGACAAATTCACGCCTATCCCAATAGTTGAAGTTGCAAACACAAAGGCTTCGATACCGTTGTCGCGCAATACAATTGCCAGTATGTTTGCTTCGAATTCCGTTGGAGGAGTTAATAGTGTTACCAAATCTTTACTCATGCAAAACTATCCTTGTCGTGCATCGGAGGTTGAATAACCTCTACAATACGACCTAATCTTGGTACAAGCCAATTCAGTTTTCTTTCTATCATTCGAAGAAAGATCGACCCCCGCACTCTTCCAAAACTTCCTGCCTTGTGAATCGGAATAACGCTTTCAACTATCAGCGCTTCAATCATAAGTGAAGGAAATATTGAGCGCTCAGAAGCAAGGATAGGAAGAGTGGTAAATTGATCGTATGCTTGTACCATCGATTGGATGGTGTGCCCCCTAAATGAGTCTGGCCAAGAATCAACTTCTTCTGCACTCCCCATACGCATAGAAAATTGCAATGCACCGTTTGCAATATCTGTAATTCTTGGATTAATGCGTAGAGAATCAAAATCTATAACAGCGATAATTTCTCCATCTTTATACAACGTATTTCCTGGATGCCAGTCTCCGTGGACGATATTTGTTGGTAAAGAGGAGAAGCCAATGTTTTCAACAGTGTTGTACGCCTGCTCAAATTGCTCTCGTAAATATGCGATAGTATCGACCATGCCATCAAGTTGTTCTTTGGTTTCGTGTCTTGCGAGTACCTCATTTAGTTCTGAAATGACTGTAAAGAACACTTCCCCTTGATGATATGAATTCTTTTTGATTTCTGGCTCGTATGAAAAATCTCGGAGAATATCGTGAAAATGCGCAAGGATTCGGCCAGACTCTGCAGCAGCAGGATTTGATTTATCAAACCGATTTCCATTGATAAATCGAAAGAGCTCATAAATTCTACCCTCATGTTCAACGAATGTATTTTCGTCGATTGTTGAAACAAGACCAGCCACGGGAAACCCGTGTTTTTCTAGTTGCTTCTGAACCTGGTGTGCAAATTCGACTTGCGATTTTACATCATGCCCAAGTGCTCTTCGTTTTAATAAGTATCTGCCCCTAGTAGTACCCACAAGCATTTTTGCTGCTCGGCGAGATCCTTTTTTGTAGTCTGAAATTTTTTCAATTGCCCCTAATTCGTATCGGCTAAGCACGATGGCAAGGTCTTGTCCATCAATTGCCTCTGAAACCGTCGTATCATCTACAAGTGGACCAAGCCTTGGAGTATTATCAATGTTGTCCGATTCTTGTGTCACACGTACATTGTAATGCCTACCCTGTAGTTACCCAAGTGTAGGTTGGGTTACGCGCTTCTACTTATTTATTCAGCGTTCTGTACTTGCTCTTTAATGCGGTCGACTGCGCCCTTAATCTCAACTATTCTACGGCTCCTATCTCCATCAAGACATTTGCTTGCAATCGTATTTGACTCCCGTAACATCTCTTGTGCAAGAAAATCTAATGTTCTGCCAACAGGGTCGCCGCTCTTTGTATCAATCAGTTCTCTAAACTGTACGAGATGACCTGATAGTCGTGAAATTTCTTCCGCAATATCTGTTTTCTCTGCAAAAATTGCAACTTCACGAAGTAAATCTTCGTCTTCTACATTCTTGCCAATCTCAGCGAGTAAATTTTGGACTCGCGTTTGTAAACGAACTTGATATTCCTTCACAATTTCAGGCGCTCTCTCTTTAATACAAGAAAGGTGTTCGTCGATTTTTGATAGGTGGATTTCTAAATCTTCTTCAAGCGATTTACCCTCACGGTTACGCATCGCAATAACATCACTACACGCTTTTTCAACAAGTGTTAGCAAGGAATCTTTTACTCTCCCTACAACTTCCTCTTCTGGGTCACTGCACATTACTCCAGGTAGATGGAGAAGACGACTCATGTCAATAGATAACTCCGAGTCCACATGCTTAAGTTGATCTATATAATTCCGTAAAATTTCCTTATTGATTGTCGCAACCCCATGATCTGATGAATCGGTAAATTTAACGTTTATCGTAACGCTTCCCCTAGAAAGTCTTTTAGATACCGCGATATCAATTGCGGTTTCTAAACTTTGCAGAGGTTCTGGTAGACGTACGTTTGCTTTGTAAAATTTATTATTGACCGTTCGTATTTCAACTTGTAACGACACCCCATCCTCTCTACTAGAAGAAGTGCCAAATCCGGTCATTGAACGAAGCATGTTTACTTCGTTTCGCCAGTTGTATCATCCGTCGATGATGTGTCTGCAGGAGTATCAACTGGTGTTGAAGTAGTGTCTGGCGTTGTGGCGAGGGCTGGCTGCACCGCTTCTTGTTCTACAGGAGCAACAACACTATCTACAAGATTCAAAGAGACAGCAATACCGAGGAAAAGAACAAACGCCACAACAGTCATCACTGTAAGCGCGTCACCAACTCGACCGCCAAAAACTGTCTCTGTTCCACCGCCTCCTGCTCCACCGAATGCGGATGCGAGTCCACCACCCTGAGGACGTTGAA
>JABHWX010000014.1 GCA_018657585.1 Phycisphaerae bacterium | reverse complement strand
TGACGGGCGAAGATGTTGGCAACTCAGCCGTGTACTTACTAAGTGACATGTCTTCTGGCGTGACGGGTCAAGTTTTGTATGTTGATTGCGGTTTTTCCTCAGTTGGGCTGTAGAAAAACCACGGTTCATCGCTCTCTAAAACTTCTGGCGGGATAATCGCATCGCGAATTGCGATGGCGAGTTCTTGCATGTTTTCGCCAGAGTGGGCGCTGACGCAAACATCAGCGTCATGGTGATTCTGAATATCTGATTTAGTTGCAACTCGAATCGCATTTATGTTTGTTTCAAAGAAGTCATGCTTGCTATCTGCGATAAGGATTGTAAGAGAGGCCTCGCTTGCAATTTTTTTTGCGAGTTGGATAGCTTCCTGCTCGATTGGGTCATCAGAATCACGAAAACCGGGAAGATCGTAGATGTCAATGACTAGGCCAGAGCAATTGATGCGTGCGCCAACCGCGTCACGCGTTGCTCCCGGAAGATCGTGCACGATCGATGTGTCCTGTTTAGTTAGCGCGTTCATCAAGGTAGATTTCCCAGTGTTGGGAGCACCAAGCAACACGACTTTTGGAGGCACGATCAGATGGTTGAGGGTATTTGACCGTTCCAAATCTTTTTGAGTAGGAGTTCTGCCTCGCAATTTTTTTGGTTGCGAAAGAAGTAATTCAACAGCAAGTGGACTCTTTGCAATTGAAAGCGTGTGAAGCGTAGCTGCTTCGATATCATCTTTTGCTTCTGGGAATTGTGGATCATCAGTTTTGGTGATGCCGAGTTCTTCAAAACGGTTTGCGAGTTTCCGAAGAATATGCACGCCACCGTGTGGCATAATGTGCGCAAGATGTTCATTGATGAGCACTGCGACGGCTTCGTCGATATTCGGAATTGTGACGAGGCGGAGCTCTCCGGCTTTCCAATTAGTTGTAGTTGTAAGCTGTGCTAGTGACTTGGCTACGTCCCCTGAAAGTTGTACTATCGCTATCGCACCTTGGGTGGGTGCAGTCAGCAATGTCCAGGTTGTTTCAGGCATCTTCTTCAACAGACATGGCATGTTTTACGGAGATGGCAATACCTTGGAATTGTAGGTCTGGAATAATTTGCTCGATAAGATCTTCGTCTTCGAATAACATAAGTGCATTGCCGCCAGTGGCGATGACTCGAGGGTAAGCTCCATATCGTGAAGCGTACTGTTCGCTCAGTTGCCTAACCATCCCACGAATCCCTTGATACACCCCTTGAAGCATGGCTTGAGCGGTGTTTTTTCCGAATGCTTCCTTGAGAGGTTTATCAAAATCAACTTCGGGCAACGCTGTTGTTCCGGTGTGCATTGCAGTGAGTTGCATTTGTGCGCCTGGTGCGATGGCTCCCCCGTGAAAGGTGCCCTCGCCGTCTATGAAATCTACTGTTACGCAAGTTCCCGCGTCCACGACAATCGTAGCAAGTTTTGACATTTCCCAAGCAGCTGCAGCGTTTAAGAGTCGATCGGTACCAGTAATCGTTTCTGGGTCAAGGTGTTGACCAATGGCGACAGGAATGTCCTTTCCAATTTGCCAGAGTTGTGTAGATGTTTGGTCTGAAAGCATGGCAGAAATTGCTTCTCCAGCAATTTCATCTGAGGCAGCCATGACAATTTGAGGCGACTCGACTTCTAAGTTTTTCCAGAGTTTTAGTGCTAGTTCTACTATTTCGGTTGTGTCAGAGGTATTGAAATCAGCCTGGTTTTGGAATTCATCTCCGATGAATGTGGCAAGCCGAGTTCGAGAGTTTCCGATAGTAATTGCTAAGAAGGCGTGGTCTGTTGACATATTCGTATTGTAACGTTGGTATCCTTCTCATTACATGGCAGAAGCAAGGATTATTGATGGACGGGCATTGGCAAAGTCAGTGAAGGATTCGCTGGCTCAGCGGGTGATCAAATTACAAGCCGAGGCAATACCCGTACGGCTTGATGCGGTTCTTGTAGGTGGAGATCAGGGCGCTCACCTCTACGCAAAGAACCAAGCGAAAGCCTGTAGTGAAGTAGGGATTGAATATAAGTTGCATGAATTGCCAGAGACTGCAACTCACAAAGATGTTACTGCGATAATTTCCGGGTTGAATGCAAATTCAGCAGTAACCGCGATTATGGTACATATGCCATTGCCCAAAGCGGTGGATGCTGATGCGATTCAAACGATGATCGCTGTGGATAAAGATGTTGAGGGCGTGAATCCCGCGAACATAGGCAATATTGTTTTTGGCCGCAGGAGTTTGGTGCCTTGCACCGCACTTGCTGTGATGGAGATGATTGAATCAACTGGTGTAGATATTCGGGGGAAACAAGCAGTATGTGTTGGTGCGAGTACGATCGTTGGGAAGCCAGTTGCTGTCTTACTGATGCAAGCGGAAGCAACTGTTATTTCAACGAACGAGTACACCTCACATCAAGAAACGCTCACGAGAAATGCAGACATTTTAGTGACTGCTGCTGGTGTTCCGAATTTGGTGACTGCCGATTTAGTCAAAGAGGGTGCAGTGGTGATTGATGTTGGAATCAATAGAGTCGTTGGTGAAGATGGCAGAAAGAGGACTGTTGGCGATGTCGATTTTGACGGAGTAAGTTCTGTCGCAGGTTACATTTCACCAGTTCCCGGTGGCGTTGGTCCAATGACTGTTGCGATGCTGCTTCGAAACACTGTTCAGGCTGCAAATTAATTATCCCAGAGTTAGTTAAATAGGCGAGTAGCAGCTTCTCGATAGCGAGCGACAGTTCCCTCAATAATTTCATGGGGGAGTTCTGGTCCCGGTGGAGTTTTATCCCACTGCCCATCGTTCACGAGTTCCTGAAGCCAGTTTCGAACATATTGCTTATCAAAACTGTCCTGCTCGCGACCAATTTCGTACTCATTCGCAGGCCAAAATCGGGAACTGTCTGGTGTAAGAACTTCATCGATCAACAGAACTTCATCGGTAGTGTTGCCATCGGCGTCCAACGCATACCCAAACTCGAACTTTGTATCAGCTAAAATAATTCCTCTTTCGGCAGCATACGATGCTGCTTTGGTATAGATTTCAAGCGCTACATTTCTCAAACGTTCCATGACCTCAGTTCCCGCAACGCCACAGGCAGTTTCAAAATCAATATTTTCATCGTGCCCCTCTTCAGCTTTCGTCGCAGGAGTAAAAATTGGTTCAGGCAATTTGCTACTCAACTGGAGCCCCTCAGGTAACGAAATGCCACAGACCGTCCCACTTT